>NZ_CAUYTL010000027.1:0-47471 GCF_963575615.1 Listeria rocourtiae subsp. hofi
GGTGGGGGCTAACGGGATCGAACCGCTGACCCTCTGCTTGTAAGGCAGATGCTCTCCCAGCTGAGCTAAGCCCCCATCACTAACACTATTTTATAATATAACATAATTACTATTTTGACCAGCAATTTGCTATAAAAATTTTAAAAGTGACCCGTACGGGATTCGAACCCGTGTTACCGCCGTGAAAGGGCGGTGTCTTAACCGCTTGACCAACGGGCCATGTGGCTAGTAAATTTACCAGCCGAAAACTATTATATAAAGAGAATGGGTGGTTTGTAAATACTTAAATTAAATTCTTTTTATTCAGAAAAATAAGTTATATGTTTAGATCTTAGAGCAAGAAGGGAAAAGGTAGATAAATTACTTTTAAAATTTATTTAAATTTACACCTTCTATGATATTAAATAAAGCCAAAGGGAGTCTATGAAGCCCGATATTACAATAAAAAGCTATTCTAGTTTTTATGTGCTGTGTTATAATGTTACGTATGCAATTTTTAGAAGGAAAATTTAGTTAAAAAGGCAGGGAGTAAAAAGGCATCTCCATTAAAAAGAATGCTGATCGGGAGGCCTCTTAAATCATCAGAGGCTGGGGATCTTAGGTAAACTGAAAGCTTTAGCTGTATTATCATCAGATGCACTATCTTCTGTAGCCTACGGAACAGAGCAAATATTACTCGTCTTAATAACAGTAGGTGCTGCAGCAATGTGGTATTCGCTACCGATAGCTCTTTGTGTTCTAGTACTTTTGTTTGCATTAAGCCTATCATATCGTCAAATTATTTATGCATATCCACAAGGCGGAGGTGCCTATGTGGTTTCAAGAGAGAATCTAGGGAAGAACGCAGGGTTGATCGCTGGAGGTTCTTTATTAGTTGATTATATGTTGACTGTTGCCGTGAGTGTATCCTCAGGAACGGACGCTATTATTGCAGCTATTCCTTCTTTGTATCAATTTACTGTACCGGTTGCTATTTTACTTGTTATCATTGTAACCATCATTAATTTGCGTGGCGTAACGGAATCAGCAACTATTTTAGCGATTCCAGTTTACTTATTTGTATTTTCGATGATTGTCATGATTGTTACAGGGTTAATAAAGTTAGCGCTGGGTCAAGATGTTTCGCATGAGACCGCCTCTGTTGGTACACATGTTTCTGGTATAACACTGATCTTGCTTTTAAGAGCCTTCGCTTCAGGTTCGGCATCATTGACAGGCATCGAGGCAATTTCAAATGCAGTACCTTTATTTAAAGATCCAAAAGCGAAAAATGCTTCTAGAACTTTGATCATGATGGCATCTATCTTAGGCTTTTTCTTTGTTGGCGTTACATTGCTTGCATACTTCTATGGTGTTGTGCCTGAGTTAAAGTCCACTGTGCTTTCGCAAATTGCTGAAAATATATTTGGACGAAATTTCTTTTATTATTTTATTCAAGCAACGACGGCACTTATTTTAGTATTAGCTGCGAATACTGGATTCTCAGCATTTCCAATGTTAGCTTTTAATCTATCCAAAGATAAATATATGCCACGTATGTATTTGGATAAAGGAGATAGATTAGGTTATTCTAACGGTATCATTACATTAGCACTAGGATCTATCCTGCTCATTATTCTTTTTCAAGGTAAGACAGAATCTTTAATACCACTCTACTCTGTAGGGGTATTCATTCCATTCACGTTATCTCAAACAGGCATGATTATTAAATGGGTAAAAGAAAAGCCTGAGGGATATAGGAAAAAGTTATCTGCGAATCTATTGGGTGCCTTTATTTCATTCACTGTGCTTACGGTACTCTTCATTACTAGAATAAGTGAGGTATGGCCTGTATTTATCTTTATGCCTGCAATGATTTATGTTTTCCATAGAACAAGCTCACATTATGAAAAGCTCGCACCACAATTAAGAATTGATGAGCAAATCGATGTGCCTTCTTTCGAGGGAAATGCGGTTATCATTTGTGTGTCGGATACAACAAAAGTGGTAGAGGGGGCACTTCGCCATGCAAAATCAATTGGTGATACAGTGATCGCAGTTCATGTTTCTTTAGACAAAAAAGAAGGCAAGGAATTTGTTGAGAGGTGGAATAGGATACATCCAGAGGTTCGAATAGCAGATCTGTATTCGACTTACCGTTCTATCACCGATCCATTGATGAAGTTTATCGATACGGCGCAACAAAAAGCAAATCAAGATAATTATTCGCTGACTGTACTAATACCACAATTCATCCCTAAAAAAGGCTGGCAAAATATATTACACAATCAGACAAGCCTGCTTATTCGAACGAAACTATTATTTAAAAAGGATGTCGTTGTAGCGACGTATCCGTATCATTTAAAAGAATAGAAATAGCGAAGAGATGCCAAGTTTAACCTATAAAATTCTGGGGGAACTCCTAGGATAAAAAAGGGGGGAGCGTGGCATCTCTTCTACTATTCCTTAACAACTCACTACTATACAGAAAATTTTGTACAGGAGAATTAACATCATTTTAGCAAAAAAGTGATTGAGTGTAAAAATGGTAAAAAAGCGATTTAAAGCTATTTTTTAGTATAAAATCATTTTTTCGTCTAAGGTAAAAACTATTTTTTGTAACATAAAAATTACTAAAACATAAAATTAACTAAAATAAAAGTTTTATTTTTTGAAAATATGGATGTTTATGATAAAATATAAGACAATATATATAAGTAGGTGAATGAGATGAAGAAAATTGGCATTTTAGGCGTGCCATGGATGTTTCATGAAGAGCGGCAAGGTGTTGCATTAGCTCCATATGCCATTCGATATACGGGTGTTATTGGGATGCTGGAAAAGCTGGTAGATGAGGTTGTAGACTATCATAACATGGCGTTTTTTACTGACATGGAGCAAGAGGCGATTTTAAAATCGAAGGATTTGAAAGCGATTACATATAAAGCGAAAGAACTTAGAGATATAGTCGCAGATATAAAGAATGAGGGAAGCATGCCTATTATTTTTGGCGGGGATCAACTGATATCACTTAGTTCTATCGCTGGAATGGAAGATGAGAAGAGAGAACAAACTGTGATTTGGGTAAACGCGCATGCCGATATGGGGAGGAGTCTGAATCATGATAATCTATGCCATAATGTGATGGCAACAGTTATTGGAAAAGGTCCAGAAGAGCTGGGTAATATTATGAATCAGCGTTTTATTCTAGGTGATAATGTCTGTATTTTGGGAACAAGGCGTATTGATTATGACGAGTTACAAGTCATTGAGGACGAGAAGATTCTGCACTATGAGATGACAACAATAGACAAGATGGGTTTTGCGATGGTTACAGATGAAATTATCCAGTGGTTAGCTCAAAAAAAAGGGCCTGTTCACTTGATTTTAGATGTTGATGCTATTGATCCAGAATTTACGCCGGGGACGGATTTCATTTCTCAGGGAGGCATTTATTGGAGAGAAATTCGTTATTTCATGAAAAACTTAGCGCTAAGTGATAAAATTGATGCGATAACTTTTGTCGGTTTAAACCCGCTGAATGATGAAAAAAATAAAACAGCACAGTTCGTAGTATCGCTTTTAGAGGCATATTTTGAAGTAAAAGATATGCAAAAGGATCATTTTTGAGCTGAGAATGAGTATTACAGTTTGTATACAAATATTTCTTTTATGTAAAAAAGGCTGGCCGCTACGGACTAATTGGGCAGTGCCAATGATTTAGAGATAGATGACACGTTAAATACTTATTTTTATGTAAGCGTTATACATGTTGAAAAAAGTAGGTATTGGGAGTATACTGGAACTATGATTTAGGTATAAAAGTATAGGTACGGTACAATGTTGTAAAGGAGCGTTTGATGTGGGGGATCATGAGATACGGTATTTTGTTATTCCGATGATTGTTGTTTTTATTCTTGGTATTGCTGCTATTAGTGACCCTGTCTTACCGGTTGTTGGATTTATGGTTGTGGCGCTGGTTGCTATTTTGACTGGTACAGTCTGTGGTTGGCTCATGATTGGGATTAAATTGCTTAGGAAATTCTTTCAAAACTGGAAAGAGCATCGAGCTGTAAAAAAAGTTATAACAGTACCAAAAAGATAAATACATACATTTGAAGCATTTTTCTTTCGAGAAGGTGCTTTTTTTGTGAACATAATTATTTTTTGAGTAGCAATAAGTAAAAGATAAAACACTACCCTTTTGTCAAAAAACTGCTACAATTGAGTGGAGAAGAAGTATTTAAGGGAGGATATGGATGGCTACATTAGCTGATGTTGCAAAAAAAGCAAATGTTTCTAAGATGACTGTATCGCGTGTTATAAATCATCCAGACCAAGTTTCTGATGAGCTAAAACAGCTAGTCTACACAGCGATGGAAGAATTGGAATACGTTCCAAACTATGCAGCTAGAGCACTCGTACAGAATCGAACACAAGTTGTTAAGTTTCTAATTTTAGAAGAGATTGATACGGTGGAGCCATACTACATGAATTTACTCACAGGAATAAGTAGAGAGCTTGATAAATACTCTTATTCTCTTCAATTGGTGACGCAGAAATCTAAAAATATTGGCCCGTATGATGGACTAATTGTCACTGGAATGCGTGATCGTGAGGTTGAAAAAGTAATGGCTGGATTAGAAAAGCCGGTTATTGCCTATGGAGAGAATAGGCAGAATGTGGATGCGATAGATGTAGATAATCGATTTGGTGCGGAGCTTGCGACGAAGCATGTGTACGATATTGGTTTTCGACATATTATTTTTTTTGGCATCAATTTGTTAGAGGAAGAGTTTATGCGTTCAAGACTTACTGGATATTCAGAAGTGATGAAAGCGCATGATTTGATAGAAGAAAGTTATTTTATGAAAAACAGTTCGCGTATTGCTGAAAAGAAAGCCCTAGATATTCTGAGTAGAGTAAGAGAGCCGATCGCAGTTATTTGTGCGTCAGATAGAATGGCACTTGGCGTTGTAAGAGCTGCGACAGCCCTTCACAAGCGTTTTGGAGAAGATATTGCTGTCACTGGATTTGATGGCGTTTTCTTAGATCGGATATCTTCACCAAAAATAACGACAGTTCGCTCTCCTGTGATTGAGATGGGGGAAGCATGTGCTCAAGTGTTACTAAAGAAAATAAATGAAGGAGGCGCAAAACAAGGATCTGTCTTATTTTCACCAGAGTTGATTATAAGAGGATCAACGGTGATTGGGAGAGAATAGCTGTGTTTGTTGAGGTTCTTATGAGGCATCACTCGCCGATTTAGAACCTCAATATGCATGAGAACGAAGTGAGCATGTAATCCATCAGTGGTTCTTAAGAAGCCAAACTTGGAATAATCGTGAGACGAACAAGAAGCAGAAAATATTAGAACCTCAATATGCATGAGAACGAAGTGAGCATGTAATCCATCAGTGGTTCTTAAGAAGCCTAGCTTGGAATAATTGTGAGACAAATAAGAAGCAGGAAATATTAGAACCTCAATATGCATGAGAACAAAGTGAGCATGTAATCCATGAACTGCATCACGTGAAGCCCCTCCAGATCCAGCCTCAACGACCAACTCCTCGAAAACTTCACGCCCTCCATAAAAAGCAAGAGCGGCTTTTTATTGCGGTCGCTCCAGTTTTGGTCGGAGCTGAGCGGGCCGTTTCGGCTTTTCATTCTGTTATCGATAACAATCCGAAAATCATTGTAAGTGTTTTCAAAGCATGCTAACTTGGAGGTAGATATTAAGAAGGAGGTTTTTTTGTTATGGAAAAAGCAGCAATTTATCATCAGCCGTTTAGTTCGTATGCTTACGGCTATGATTCTCAGACGTTACATATCAAAATTAGAAGTAAGCGGGACGATATCCAAGAAGTGGTTTTAATTGCAGCAGATCCTTATTTACAAACGGATTCTGGCTGGGCATCCGAGGAAACAGCGCTTCGAAAAGTGGCTTCTACGGAAGAGCATGATTATTGGTTTGTTGCGGTTAAGCCTGAACAACGGAGATTACAATATGGTTTTGTGTTGACAGATACAATTGGAGAAGATGTGTTTTATGGTGGACGCGGATTCTATGAGAATACACCAGCCAATCGAGCTATTATGGATTATTATTTTAAATTCCCATTTTTACATGATACAGAGGTTTTTAAAGCGCCTGAGTGGGTGAAGGAAACGATTTGGTATCAGATTTTTCCAGAGCGATTTGATAATGGAGATCCGTCACTTTCACCAGCAAATGTGTTGCCTTGGGGAAGCAAAGACCCTGATCGTGATGATTTTTTTGGTGGAGACATTCAGGGCATTATCAGTCATTTAGACTACTTAGCGGAGCTTGGAATTAATGGTATTTATTTGACGCCAATATTTGAAGCATCTACGAATCACAAGTACGATACGCTGAATTATTTTGAAATAGATCCTCATTTTGGCGATAAAGAGACGTTCCGAAAACTGGTTCAAGAAGCGCATAAACGTGGCATTAAAATCATGCTGGATGCGGTTTTTAACCATATTGGGGATAAATCTCCAGAATGGCAAGATGTACTTAAAAATGGTGAGAACTCGAAATTTGTAGATTGGTTCCATATTCGTTCATTCCCAGTGACACCAGGCGAAAATGGAAACGTGGAGGGAAAGAATACACTCTCTTTTGACACGTTTGCTTATACTATGCATATGCCGAAATTAAATACTGCAAATCCAGATGTTCAGAAATATTTGTTAGATATCGCAACATATTGGGTGCGGGAATTCGATATCGATGGCTGGCGCTTGGATGTGGCGAATGAAGTAGATCACGCTTTCTGGAAAGAATTTAATAAAGCTGTGCGCAACGAAAAAGAAGATATTTACATCCTTGGTGAAATTTGGCATGATTCATGGTTATGGCTACTCGGAGATGAGTTTGATTCAGTAATGAACTATCCGTTTACGCAAACCATTATCGAAAATTTCGTGGAGGAGCGAATTAAGCCGACTAAGATGGTTTCTGGGATTAGCGAACAGTTGATGCGCTATCAGGAGCAGGTGAATCACGTCATGTTTAATATGTTGGACTCTCATGATACGGCGCGATTATTGACTCGTTGTGAAGGCGATAAAGATAAGGCGAAATTGGCACTTGCTTTCATGTTTGCACACACCGGATCTCCGTGTATTTACTATGGTACAGAAATCGGCATGGATGGTGCAGATGATCCATTGTGCCGTAAATGCATGGAGTGGGATGAAGCCAATCAAGATAAGGACATGCTTACCTTTATGAAAAAATTAATTGCGTTCCGTAAGGCGAACCAAAAAGTATTGACATATGGTAATCTAGATTGGCATATTGTTGATGATGAGAAGCATATCGTGGCTTTCTCCAGAAAATTAGATGGCAAATGTCTGACGTTTATTTTTAATCAAAGCGATGTCACGCGAACAGTTCTAAAAGCTGATATAGCAATCACGAGAGAGGTACGAAACGCTTGGACGAATGAAGTCGCTGGAAATCTGGATGTTCCGGCAAAATCGTTTGTCATTTTAGAAGGTTAAAATGATAAGTTTGGAGTTTACAAACTAGAGTGAACAGGCTGTATGTGCGTAGAAATGAGACTAATTCGCACATACAGCCTATATTCTAGACAAAGCAATAATCTTGTTATCGGTAACACGATATTATACCTTGAAAACGTTTTCGTTATAAGCCATAATTAGCGTCAGAGGTTAACCTGTTTCACAATGCTTTACCAAGAATAAAAATTAGGGTGTGAAGAAGGAGCGCGCAAAACACAATTTAAGGGGATGCGCATGAATTTTTCAAAAGAGGAGGAAAAAAGGTAATGAGTTCATTCAAAAAGTTTAGCTTATTAGCAATGGTTTTGGTAATCGTAGCAAGTTTAGCAGCATGTGGTAGCGGAAGTTCGTCGAAAGATAGTGGATCAAGTGATGGCAAGAAAACATTGACAGTTTCTGTAGATGAAGGCTATGCAAAATATATAGATAAAATTAAATCTAAATTTGAAAAAGATAACGATGTAACAATCAAAGTAGTTAAAAAAGATATGTTCGAGACATTAGAAGCATTGCCATTAGACGGCCCAGCAGGTACAGCTCCTGATGTAATGATGTCGGCGTATGATAGAATCGGTAGCCTTGGTCAACAAGGGCATTTAGCCGAAGTAAAATTAGGAAATAAAGATCAACTTGATGATAACGATGTGAAACAAGTGACAATTGACGATAAAATTTATGGCGCGCCAGCAATTATTGAAACGCTTGTGCTATATTACAATAAAGATTTACTAGATAAAGCTCCAGCTACTTTTAAAGACTTAGAAGCTTTAACAAAAGACCAACGTTTTAACTTTGCAACTGAAAAAGGAAAATCAACAGCTTTCCTTGCAAAATGGACTGATTTCTACTTCTCATATGGACTATTAGCTGGTTATGGTGGTTATGTATTCGGCGATAATGGTACGAATCCAAAAGATATCGGTTTAAATAATGCAGGTTCTATCGAAGGAATTACTTATGCAACGAAATGGTTCCAAACTTACTGGCCAAAAGGAATGCAAGATAATAAGAGTGCAGATGACTTTATCCAAGATCAGTTTGTAAAAGGTAAAGCAGGCGCGATTATAGGTGGACCTTGGTCAGCAGCAAGCTATAAAGAAGCTAAATTAAACTACGGTGTGGCAGAAATTCCAACACTTGACAATGGTAAGCCATATTCTCCATTCGCTGGTGGTAAAGGTTGGGTTATTTCAAACTACTCTAAGAATAAAGAGGTTGCTCAAAAATGGGTGGATTATTTAACTAATACTGATAACCAAAATACGCTATATGAAATGACTAATGAAGTACCAGCAAATCATGAATCACGTGACGCTGCAGCTGCTAAGAAAGATGAGCTAACTACGGCGGTTATTGCGCAATATGCAAACGCACAACCAATGCCAAACATTCCAGAAATGGCTGAGGTTTGGACGGGAGCAGAGAACTTGATGTTTGATGCAGCTTCCGGTAATAAAACACCGAAACAATCTGCTAATGATGCAGTAAAAGTTATTTCTGATAACATCGATCAAAAATATCAAAAATAAATAAGAACGAGTTTAGATGGATTTCAGAGTGTCAGCAGCTATTTGGTTGACACTCTGAAAAACATTTTAAGCTTACATAAAATAAAAGGTAGAAATGGGGATAACACGATGGATAAGGAACAATCAATAAAAAATGTTCGTAAGGCAACGCTGTTATCGATCATTCCAGGGCTGGGTCAATTTTATAATGGGCAAATTTTTAAAGGTGTAGTGTTTCTCGCTGTATTTATTGCTTTCATTATCGAATTTATTGCAGTAGGTATTAACGCATTCATTGGTCTCATTACGCTGGGTTCTGTACCAGGTGTGGATCATTCGCTATTCTTGATGATTGAGGGAACACTTCAATTGATTGTTACTGTCATTTTTATCGGCTTTTATATTATTAATATATTCGATGCGAGACGTGTTGCAGTGACATGGAATTTGGGTGAGACAGTTAATACGAAGGCGATCGATATTTTAAAAAACATGGTGGAGAAAGGCTTTCCATATCTTTTCACGCTACCAGCATATCTTGTTATGACATTTGTTATTATATTTCCTGTACTAGTAACATTATTCATGGCTTTTACAAATTACGATTTTTATCATATTCCACCTGCTAATTTAATTGACTGGGTAGGATTTAAAAACTTCTTTAGTATTTTCTTCCTAAGCGCATATCGTGATACGTTCTTAAGCGTATTTTCGTGGACGCTTGTTTGGACGATTTGTGCTACAACGCTGCAAATAGTGATTGGTGTTTTTACTGCTGTTGTGGCAAACCAGAGTTTTATCAAAGGAAAGCGCCTTTTCGGAGTAATTTTCTTGCTTCCGTGGGCAGTGCCTGCTTTCATTACAATCATGAGCTTCTCAAACATGTTTAATGACAGTATTGGTGCCATCAACATGCAAGTTATCCCGCTTTTAAATCACTTACCGTTTGTTGATATTCCATCGCTTGCTTGGAAAACGGATCCGTTCTGGACTAAAGTAGCGCTAATATCGATTCAAGGCTGGTTGGGATTCCCATATATTTATGTCATGGTAACAGGAGTATTACAAGCTATTCCAGGTGAATTATATGAAGCCGCGAAAATTGACGGTGCAAGTGCTATTTCTCGGTTCCGTAAGATTACAATGCCAATGATTTTATTCGTAACAGCACCTGTATTTATTACGCAGTATACATTTAACTTCAATAATTTCTCCATCATTTATCTATTCAATGAAGGTGGACCGGGAAGTGTTGGCGCAGGTGCAGGTTCGACAGATATTCTTATTTCATGGATTTATAAATTGACAACAGGGACGTCACCGCAATATGCTGTTGCTGCTGCCGTAACGCTACTCATATCGATTGTTGTCATTTCAGTATCGATGATTGCGTTTAAGAAAACTAATGCCTTTGGTAATGAAGGGATGATGTAGGATGAAGTCATTTTTAAAGGATCAACGAACAACTAATTTCTTGACAAAATTTTTCACGTATTTATTCTTATTAGCTTTATCTATCGTGATTTTATATCCTATTTTAATTACAGCATCATCTGCTTTTAAACCAGGAAATATTGCGGCATTTACGTTAGAGTGGAGCGATAATTGGACGCTCGATAATTTTACGAGGTTGTTCAATGACACCTTATATTTGGATTGGTATCGGAACACACTAATTATTGCGACTACAACGATGTTTTTCCAAGTAGCGATTGTAACGATTGCTGGATATACGTATAGTCGTTACCGTTTTAAAGGACGGAAGAATAGTTTAATCTTCTTCTTGATTATTCAAATGGTGCCTACGATGGCTGCGCTAACAGCATTTTACGTGCTGGCGATGTTATTAGGTGCGCTGGATCAGTTCTGGTTCTTGACATTGATTTATATCGGTGGTGGGATTCCGATGAATATTTGGCTGATGAAAGGGTATTTCGACACTGTGCCTAGAGATTTGGATGAATCTGCGAAACTTGATGGTGCAGGGCATTTCCGTATTTTTGGTCAGATAATCCTGCCGTTAGTTCGACCGATGATTGCAGTTCAAGCCTTATGGGCGTTCATGGGGCCATTTGGTGACTTCTTACTTGCCAAATTCCTATTGCGTACGCCAGAAAATTTGACGATTGCAGTCGGTTTACAAAGCTTCATTGCCAATCCTCAACAGCAAAAAGTTGCCCTATTCGCAGCAGGTGCTATTTTGGCGGCTTTACCAATTTGCTTACTGTTCTTCTTCTTGCAGAAGAACTTTGTGTCAGGGCTTACTGCCGGCGGAACGAAAGGTTGATTGTTCCGAGGGGCTACAAACGCTCATTTCCGTTGTTAAATCCTGTGCTCCGGTGCGCGGCTTTGCCTAGGAACTAAGCATTTGTAGCCCTCGGAGGCTCGGTGGGAATTCAAGAGTAATTAAAGATTTATGGATTGTGATGTGATTAGGATGAAGCGTGGATTTCCAATGAGCTATTTCTGGGGAATGTGTTCGCCTAAACGAATTTTTGCTAGTCGGGTTTCGTTTGGATGGGGAAAATTAGTTTTTATATTTGTGTTTTTGACGGCTTGTTTGCTAGTCCCGGTTTCGCTACATTTTGCGAAGCAGGAGTCGTTTGATTTGGAGTCGTTGATGCCAGATATGATGAAGCAGGTAAATGATGCTTTTGTTAGTGATGTTACGGCGAGCTATCAGTTGCAAAATGGGACGTTGTCGGGTGAACCAAGCGAGACTAAGATGGAGACAGATAGTGGTTTAGCGATGGTGAACTTGGCAGATTCGGAGTTGCCTGATGCGAAAAATTTGCTAGTTTTGGGCAAGAATAGCATGGAGCTTCGAGATCGTTCGGGTTATGCTTTCACTGTAAAGTATACGAGTGATACAAGTCTTGCTGGTATAACGAACGCAGAAGATATGCAAACTTGGATTAGCGGGCAATGGTTTGTGCAGAATAAAGCTTTTGTTTTTCTAACGATGTCTGCGATGCTTGGATCGGTTCTTTTGGCAAGTAGTTTGATGCTGACACTATTTGCAGCCCTGTTTATTTGGTTCACGAAACGAAATCAGATGTCAGAGATTCGCTCCTATAAAGAGGCTGTTTCACTAACATTACTCGCTCTAGGATTACCAACATTGTTTGCATCTGTCATGGGGATAATTTACTTTGACATTACAGTGATGATGGCAATTCAGTCGCTTGGAATGGTGCTCATGATTGCATTTACCTTCATTAAAACACGCTTTAGACAGGCGGATGATATTTTGGAATTGGGGGGACGGACAGGATGATTCAACGCTTATTTGAAATTGATGAATGGAAATTAAAATCTAGAAATGTTGAAAAAGATGCAAAACGTTTACAGGAAAGTCTGACATCACTTGGAAATGGCTACATGGGTATGCGCGGCAATTTTGAGGAGCGTTATTCTGGGGATACGCATCAGGGCACGTATATCGCGGGTGTTTGGTATCCGGATAAAACGCGTGTCGGTTGGTGGAAAAATGGATACCCTGATTATTTTGGAAAAGTGATTAATGTGCTAAATTTTATTGGTATTGATGTAGAAATAGATGGAGAAACGCTAGATTTATTTCAAGATAAGGTGACAGATTTCCATTTGGAACTTGATATGGAGACTGGGATTTTGCGCCGTTCATTTAAGGTGACGAAGAATGGAAAGGCATTTTTGATTGAGGCGGAGCGTTTTCTTAGTATTGTCAAACAAGAGTTGTGCTTGATTCGATATCATGTTACAGCGCTAGATGCTGATGCAGAGGTTGTTTTCACACCTTATATCGATGGGAATGTGACAAATGAGGATGCAAATTATGATGAAATATTCTGGCTGGAAGTAGCACAAAAAGCGGAAGGAAATAAGGCGACAATTGTGACAAAGACAATCGAAAATAATTTTGATATTCCACGTTTTACAATTGCGGCCTCGATGGAGTCTCGCGTAACGAATCCGAAAGAGTCATCAGCAGTTGCAAAGAAGCTATATGTTGAAAATAAATATCGATTTAAAGTATCTAAGGGCGAGGCAGCGAAAATGGAGAAACGAGTGGCTGTAGTGACTTCTCGTGATTATGAAGAGCAGGGACTAGCACCAAAAGCAGAGCAAATTTTGGCCGATTTAGAAGCTTTGAGTTATGAAATATTGCGTGAAGAGCACGCGAATGCTTGGCTGGAGCGCTGGCAGAAAGCGGATGTTTTAATTTCGGGTGATGATGGAGCGCAACAAGGGATACGCTTCAATATTTTTCAGCTTTTTGCGACGTATTATGGAGAAGACGCGCGACTCAATATTGGACCAAAAGGGTTTACGGGTGAAAAATATGGCGGTGCAACATATTGGGATACGGAGGCATTTGCTTTGCCACTTTATTTGTCTCTTGCTGATAAGAAAGTATCGCGTAATTTGTTGCAATATCGTCATGATCAACTGGAGGGCGCTAGGACCAATGCACGCAAAATTGGTTTAAAAGGTGCGCTTTATCCGATGGTTACATTCACAGGCATTGAGTGCCATAATGAATGGGAGATTACATTCGAGGAAATCCATCGTAATGGTGCTATTGCGCATGCTATTTATAATTATACGAACTACACGGGCGACAGTTCCTATTTAGAAAATGAAGGTATAGACGTATTGACCGAAATTAGCCGGTTTTGGGCTGACCGCGTGCACATGTCTGAGCGATTAGATAAATATATGATTCACGGTGTAACTGGACCGAATGAATATGATAATAATGTTAGCAATAACTGGTATACTAACTACATTGCTACATGGACACTACGATATACGATTGAATCGCTAGCCAAAATTTCATCAACAAAAAAAGAGGCTTTACAAATTACAGATGTTGAAATTGATTTTTGGCAGGATATTATTGATAATATGTACTTCCCATATGATGAAAAATGGCAAATATTTGTGCAACATGATACATTTCTAGATAAAGAATTGCGTTCGACAGATACATTGACGGATGCAGATAAGCCAATTAATCAGAATTGGTCATGGGATAAAATTTTACGGTCGTGCTTTATTAAACAAGCAGACGTGCTACAAGGTATTTATACGTTTGGTGATGAGTTTGATTTCGAGACAAAGCAGCGTAATTTTGAGTTTTATGAACCACTAACGGTACATGAATCGAGTTTATCGCCTGCTGTTCACACTGTATTGGCAGCTGAAATCGGTCGAGAAGATAAGGCAGTTGAGTTGTATAACAGAACGGCTCGGCTTGATTTGGATAACTATAACAATGATACAGAAGATGGTCTGCACATCACTTCGATGGCTGGTAGTTGGATTGCAATTGTGCAAGGATTTGCAGGTATGCGCACCTTCAATGAACGTCTATCTTTTGCGCCTTTCTTACCGAAAAAGTGGGATAAATATGCGTTTAAAATTAATTACCGTGAGCGCTTGATTGAAATTGCGGTGGATTCTAAAACGGTTAGTATCGAGCTACTTGAAGGTGCGGAGTTGGAACTAGACTTATTCGGCGAAGCAGTTCAATTAGTAGATAAGCTAGAAAAACATGATTATCATAAATAAGTACATTGAGGAGCTCTTTTTCGGGGCTTCTCTATTAATTTTTTACTGATTTCCTCAATAATGATTAAGAATTTGAGCGTTATCAATTCATAACAAGCAGAAGGCATAGTACCAAGGGATTCTTTCTTTTGAAATGTAAATAAATGGGTATTCGTAATTGACAGATATATGAAAATACGGTATAATTATTACTTGCTTGAATCATTACTTTGCGATTAAAAATTATATGATGTGAGACATAAAACGAAACAGATAGATTCGAAAAAAAAGCGCTCCTGGGCATGTTTATTTTGCGCCCTTATACGGTTAAGATAATTGCTAGAAGTGTTTACAGTATTGTTCAAATAATTAGAATATGTAAAGTTGTTAACAAATCGAACTAAGTTTGTGATGTGAACCTATTTTCAACGTCTATATCCTTTGAATGTACAAATGAATTCGCGTTTTCATCTAATTCCAATTGTGTTGACTGGTAAAGTGCTCTTGATTAACATTAAAACCTACATCTGCGCAAAATGAATCAGTAAAAGTGATGATGGAATGCTGAATACAAAAGAATTTATTTAAGGAAGGTATGGGTAATGACGATTAAATTAAATAGACCGATAAATATGCTCCAAGGAGGCTCTTACCGTGATGCACTCAATGAGAATTGGGAGATGCTTGAAACATGGATAGCTGAGAATGGGACTGAGGGTCTGCATGATTTTTTAGCAAGTATTTCGACGGTTGGTGGCGAGCAATTGGCTCGTGCAACAATTACGAATTTATTCGATAAAATAGATGTCGATAAAAATACAGGCCTCGTAAAAGAGACTGGGAATACAACAGTAGAGGCAGGCGTTAATACAAGCCGATTTATTAAAGTGACGCCAGAACAAATCATTGGGACAACAATGAATGCCAAAATAGTAGGCTGTTATTACGATTTTCAAAAGAGATATATTGGTTTTATGCAGATGACAGAAGTAGCTACGGATTGGTATACACAATGTGTGCCTGTAGGTGCTAGTTATGTCCGTGTTGTTGTAACTGATGAAAACCTTGATAGCTACATGTTAAGTCAACGAGAATCGAAACCAGAGCAATATTATGAACATGAGATTTCGTTGCCTCATTTCAACTCAAGTAAGCTTCTTTATGGAAGTCGAGTTGTAACATTTGGCGATAGCATCACATGGTACGATGGTAAAGTGGTTGACGGCGTACTATATCGCGGTTACCAAGCATATATGCGTCAAGCAGGAGCGTCAATAAGAAATGAGGGTGAAGGATATCTTACCTTTGCACCGAACACAAAGACAGGTAGTATTTATGAGCAGATTGTTACAAATAAATACGATTTAACAGATTTTGATATTGTGACGATTGCAGCGGGTACGAATGACATAGCTTTTAATATACCACTGGGAGTTGTTGGTGGACGTAATGATACTTTTTTTGATACAAGTACAAGTCTAGGTGCTTTGAGGGCAATTATCGAGTACATTCGGATCAATTACCCGAAAACAGAGATATATCTATTTACTCCGTTACAAAATAAAACACGCGATATGGATAAACATGAAATAATCACTGACGGCATCATAGCTGTTGCTGACATATATGGTTTACCTCGCTTAGATTTATTTAGAAAGTCTGGGCTTGGCAAATACACGTATGATTCATACACACGAGATGGCTTACATCCAAACAATGCCGGATTTGATATGATTGGAAAACGGATTGTTCGAATGATGGAATCGTCTTAAATATTATCTCAATATTTATTCATGGACTTGTTCATGGCGGTATAAAACATCGATTAACAATAAGATCGGTGTTTTTTTGTTGTCTCTCTCTTTTTTATGATTTGGAGCTACGCAAAAAGGTAGTCCTAACGAAATTCTCATCATTTTATTAGGATATTGCTATATTGATAAGCATACTTTTATGGTGCGTCAAGGACAATTAGATGATATAATGGCATCTATAAGCATTCTTGATAGCTTATATTACACAGAAGCAGCAAATGAATTACAATTTGCTTTTTTGAAAATGGAGGCGAATTTATGACCATTCCGGACGGATCGATTTTGCATTATTTAGCAAATGTAATTGATATTTTAGTAGTATGGTTCGTTATTTATAAATTAATTATGCTGATTCGTGGTACCAAAGCGGTGCAGCTATTAAAAGGTATTTTTATCATCGTGGTTGTAAAAATCGTCAGCAGTTTTTTAGGACTTCAAACAGTAGAATGGATTACCGACCAGGTGTTAACATGGGGATTCTTGGCTATTATTATTATTTTTCAGCCAGAATTACGCCGAGCACTTGAAACTCTAGGTCGAGGTAGTTTTATTTCAAAAGCAGGATCGAAGCGAGAGAAGGAGCAGCAACATCTCATTGACTCTATCGAGAAATCGGTCAGTTACATGGGAAAACGCCGAATTGGTGCCTTGATTTCTATCGAGCGAGGAACGGGTTTGGACGATTATATTGAGACTGGAATTCCTCTTGATGCAGATATTTCTTCGCAACTATTAATTAATATCTTTATTCCAAACACACCGCTACATGATGGTGCAGTGATTATAAAAAACAACAAGATTGCAGCAGCAGCAGGTTATTTGCCACTTTCAGATAGTCCATTTCTTTCAAAGGAACTTGGAACAAGGCATCGGGCAGCGCTGGGTATTAGTGAAGTTACTGACAGTTTAACCGTCGTAGTATCTGAGGAAACGGGTGGCATTTCGATTACAAAAGGTGGCGAACTTTTCCGCGAAGTAACACCGGAGCGTTTGCATGAAATTTTAGAGTATGAGCTTGTTGTTCCAATGCAAAAGAAACCGTCTATTTTCAGTAAATGGAAAGGAGGCGGTAACAAATGATGGATCGTATTTTAACAAATAAATGGTCAGTGCGGATTATTTCACTTATTTTTGCGGCGATTCTATTCACCTCTGTCACCGCCACTAGTACGAGTGTAACGAATGTGACGGATGGCGTGTATGTAGATGTTATCAATAACGTGCCGGTGGAAGTGTACTACGATAAAGACAATATGAATGTAAGTGGTGTGCCAGATACAGTGGATGTTACAATTAGTGGTCCCAAAGGTCTGGTACAACTGGCAAAGACGCAACCTAACATTATTGCATACATCGACCTTACCAATGCAAAACTAGGAACTCAAAGCGTCAAAATTAAAGTAAAAGGTCTATCGGATCGTTTGAAAGCTACAGTTAACCCGCCAACCGCAAAAGTAACGTTGGCAGAAAAGGTGACGAAAAAATACGCAGTTGAAGTCGAATTAAATAAATCAGTTATCGCGGACGGATATGAA
The DNA here is from genome assembly GCF_963575615.1 of Listeria rocourtiae subsp. hofi. Classification (NCBI taxonomy): domain Bacteria; kingdom Bacillati; phylum Bacillota; class Bacilli; order Caryophanales; family Listeriaceae; genus Paenilisteria; species Paenilisteria rocourtiae. The sequence goes on from NZ_CAUYTL010000027.1 coordinate 17,926, forward strand.
GCAGGAACGTCTAAAACGGACCCGAGGAGAGTTTCAATTACAGCCTCCCAAGAAATTTTAGATCAAATTGCTTATGTGAAAGCTACCGTCTCTGATGAAAAAGACCAGAAAAGTGATTTTACAACGAGAGCGACAATTAGTGCTTTTGATGCGAATTTAAACAAACTAGACGTTGATATTGATCCAGGTGAGGTAGAAGTTGCGGTACCAGTTTCGAAAATAGGCAAAACCGTTCCATTGCGTTTTCAGCAGAGAGGCAATCCAGCAGATAAGACGGTGACGATTACTAGTATTACATCTGAGGATGAGAAGGTCACGGTTATTGCTCCTGAATCAGTTACTAATAATATTGAACAAATCACAGTACCGATTGATGTGACGCAAATAACTACCGACAAAACGATTGAGGTCTCGGTTCCAGTTCCAACTGGTGCGACATCCGTAACTCCGACATCTGTGAAAGTGAAAATTACAACTGGAAAAAAGCAGAGTGACCAGAGTTCTGATGGAGCAAATGGGGGCGCTGGTCAGCCTACCGAAAAAAGTCCAGATGTGACACCACCAGATAAAGACAACGAGGCAGATAAACAATCGGAAGAGGATAAGACGAACGATCAAGATGACAAAGATGATGTAGCGAAACAAACTTCAACTGAATTCACCGACATACCAATTAGTATCGTTGGCTTGGTTAATTCCGAGAGTTTCAATACAACATTTGTTAATCCAATAAACGGCAAAGTAAACATCACAATAAGTGGCGCAAAACAAGATATGGACACATTAGGTCGTAACGATTTCAACATCATAGCTAGTATGTCCAACTTACAGGAGGGTACACATGTGATTCCGCTAGTTGTCCACGGATTACCATCTAAATTTACATTTACACTATCGCAGTCAAAAGCAGAAATTCAGGTAACGAAGAAAGTTGCAGACGCATCAAATCAAGCGTCTAACTAATTTATTCGCCCGATGAAAACCATATAAGCAGGCCGTTCATCGGGCTTTTACATAAGATTAGATGTAAAAAAGAATAAAAAAAGGTATAATGGAAGATACACAAATCAAATGTTGGTCATTAAGGTAAGTGACATCGAAACAAACATAGGAATAAGTGTGGCCGACCAACCTTTTAATGAAGAAGGAGCGAGTTATAAAATGGGAAAATATTTTGGTACAGACGGTGTTAGAGGAATTGCAAATAAAGAGCTATCTCCAGAATTGGCTTTTCGCCTAGGGAGATTTGGTGGATATATATTAACAAAACATGTGGGAGAACATCCGAAAGTTTTAGTAGCGAGAGATACAAGGATTTCCGGAGAGATGTTAGAGTCAGCACTTATTGCAGGCTTGGTATCAGTTGGGATTGAGGTAATGCGTCTAGGCGTTATTTCTACACCTGGTGTTGCGTATTTAACAAAAGCGCAAGGAGCAGCGGCAAGCGTTATGATTTCTGCATCTCATAATCCAGTGGAAGACAATGGAATTAAGTTTTTCGGCTCTGATGGTTTCAAGCTATCTGATAGTCAGGAATTAGAAATTGAAGCGTTGCTAGATGGAAAGAGTGATGAGTTGCCGCGTCCAAGTGATGAGGGGCTAGGTACAGTTAGCGATTATTTCGAAGGCAAGCAAAAATACTTACAATATTTAAAGCAGTCCGTTGATGGGAACTTCACAGGTTTACATGTAGCCTTGGATTGCGCACATGGCGCTACATCGTCACTTGCGACGCATTTATTTGCTGATTTAGATGCAGATACAAGTTCAATGGGGGCATCACCAAATGGCCTTAATATCAATGCAGGCGTTGGTTCTACACACCCTGAAAAACTGGCTGAATTCGTAAAAGAAAAAGAAGCGCATGTTGGTCTAGCCTTTGACGGTGACGGTGACCGCGTTATCGCTGTAGATGAGAACGGTGAGATTGTTGACGGCGACAAAATCATGTTCATCTGCGCAAAATATTTAAAAGCACAAGGTCGTTTGACAAATAATACAATCGTTTCCACTGTAATGAGTAATTTAGGATTCTATAAAGGGTTAGAAGAACTTGAGATAAAAGCTATCCAGACGGCAGTTGGTGACCGCTATGTTGTAGAAGCGATGCGTGAAGGAAGCTACAGCTTGGGTGGAGAACAATCTGGACATATTGTATTCTTAGATTACATTACGACTGGAGATGGATTGTTGACCGGGATTCAACTAGTAAATGTCATGAAAGAAACTGGGAAGAAGCTTTCCGAGCTAGCAGCAGAAATGCAGACTTTCCCACAGAAATTAGTAAATATCCGCGTAACTGATAAAAATGGTGTAACAGAAAATGCAAAAGTGCATGCAGCTATTTCAGCGGTAGAAGCAGAAATGAATGGAAATGGTCGTGTACTGGTACGTCCTTCTGGAACAGAACCACTTGTTCGTGTCATGGTAGAAGCAGCATCTGCTGAGGACACAGAACGTTTTTGTGATAGTATCGCGAAGGTTGTCATCTCCGAAATGGGTCTCTCGGGGGAGTGAGAAGTACTCATCTCCGTCGTTAAAGCCTGTGCTCCGATGCTCTCGTACAAATGTACGCTCCGCTTCGGTGCTCGGCTTTGCCTAGGATCTAAGCACTTCTCACTCCCCCGAGGCTCGGCGGCAAGTCTGATTTGTAGTTAGTCCTAGATTCAGAGATAAAGGCATTAAAAAACACAAAAACGAGCACTTTGCTCGTTTTTGTGTTTTTAGGAGGATATTATGAAAAGATATAAGATTATTTTGCTTACAATCGTGGCTTTGGGGCTTTTTATCGTGGGAATACAGTTGATTGTGGATACGCATACGAAGAATTTGGCAGATACGAAGGCGGAGGCGAATGAGCAGCCAATGCGGGATATCACGAATAATCAAATGAAAGATATTTTTGCGGATAAGAAGACGGGATATGTTTATGTTGGACGACCGACTTGTCCTGATTGTGAGCCTTTTAAAGCGAAGCTCGAAAACGCGCTTAGGGCAACTAATCGTCAAGCTCTCTATTATAATACGGATAAGGCTCGAGAGGCGGATAAGAATTATACGAAGATTATTGAGCAAATGGGTGTTCGAGTAGTTCCAACGCTTATTTATTACACACGTGGTTTGGAAACGGATCGTTATCGTGGTGATTTAGATGACGAGAAGCAAATAAAAGAATGGCTTGCTAATCAAAAATAGAGTGCAAAGCTATGACTGAAGCGTTCAGTTTTAGCTTTGCACTCTATTTTTATGGCTATTTAGTCATTTGTACGAGGCGTGCGATGTATTTCTAGTTGTTCGCGAAGCTTCAATATGTCTAAAATGACGGTTGGCTTTGGCTTCAATCGAATAATTCCTTGCTCTCTTAGTTTTTGAAGTTCTACGTTAGCGCGAGTTCTAGGTACTTGAGAAACAAGCGCTAGATGGTTTTGCGTAATTCCACGTGGAAAACTAATGCCGTCATCTGTCTTAATTCCCACCGTATTAGCAATATAAAGTAAGGCAGAGATAAGGCGACGACGTGGGTCATGGTGGGCGATTTCAATTAAGGCATTACGTTCATGAACTTGATTATAACCATCAAAATACAAAAACCAGAACCCATCAGAGTCCGTTTGAAAAAGGCGAAGAATATCATTGCGGTTATAAATACGAATCTTTGTGTCTCTCAAGGCAGTAACATTAAATTGAAAAGGAGAGTCCAATAAGAAATTTGCGCTCCCAAACCAAGTATTACTATTTAGAAAACGAGTGATTACTTGCAACTTATCCGAGTTTGTCATGCTAAAAGAAATAAGTCCAGAATCTACTATGTAGAAATGGGAATCTATTTTGCCTTCTTCCACAATGAGCTCATTCTTTTTGAAACTTGCCGTTTTGTGTGGAATATTCATCTCTGTAATTTTTTCAATTAATTTTTCTCCATTAAAGTTCTTTACTAAGTCAGCAACATACATAATTTAAATTCCCCTTCTCTGTAACGATTGGTCTTACTTCTTATTATAAAGATTTTTCAAAATAAAAAAAGTCATAAATTATACTTTCACATATAAAATATAGTACGATATGTTACAGTTTAATGAATTTGTTAAAAAAAAACAGATTATAAAGGAAATATGAAGAAAATAATTCCAATTAACTAGTTCTGTAAAAAATATACAAGTACAATTTGATCTTGAGCTCGAATCCCATTCTCAAAAATAGGATTTACATAGTTTTGCGTAAAATAGTCTGGAATGATTGCAACCATCCGAAAACCAGTTTTTTGATAAAATGCTAGCGCTTGGATACTTGAATTAGCAGTTTTAACAATTAAAGTAGATTTATGTAGCCCCAAAGCATGTCTAATTGCTCGTTGTATCAGTTTCTTTCCATAGTCTTGTCCTTGATAAGACGGTGAAACTGCGATATTTACAATCTCTGAGGAATCTTCTCCATTTTGTATACAAACAACACCACATACGCATTCACCTTCACCTTCTAAAAGTAAGAATGTATCTGATTGTAGGAAATAGCCATCTATTGCAGACCTATCTGGATCTGCTAAAAGTAAGAGCTCATAAGGTATCGTATCAGATTTATTCCATTTTCTAATCTCCATCAAAGCACCTCCAAGCTTAATAGTAGCAGTGATAACAAGTAAATACAATTAATATGGAAATTGTATAGTATAAAAGGTTTGGGTTAATACTAATTCAAACTTACTTATATTGTCTTGGATGATATAGGATGGTTAAGGGAATAATAGTTATTAATCTTATTTCATGCTTATTTACTTGAAATTTAGCATGAAATACAACTGTATATAACTTTTATAGTTAAATACATGAATTTGTTCACAAAAATTTCACATTTGGGAACAACAATCGTTGGTTCTTTTTTGCTATAATGACAATATAGCCCAGTAGGCTATTATGTATCTCAAGACCTAAAAAAATAAAAAGGAGCTGAATAGCATGTCAGGACAAATTAGAATGAGCCCCGCGGAGCTACGCGATCGTTCAAAAACATACGGCCGCAAGGGACAAGACATCGAACAAATTTTAAGAGAGTTAGAACAGCTGCAAGAACAATTACGCAGTGAATGGGAAGGGGAAGCATTCCGTAAGTTTGATGATCAATTCTCACAATTGAAACCGAAAGTAACGGATTTCTCAAACTTGATGCACCAAATCGAACAACAATTAGCAAAAACAGCAAACGCAGTGGAAGAAAACGATGCGAACCTATCGCGCAATTTTGGCTTAAACTAAAGCGTTATCATTTGGGATTGCATGAAGTATACATATCACATCTTTGTGCAGTTGCTAATTTGGACCGTGCAGCACGATGTACGGTCCTTTTCATTTTATTTGAAAAGGAGATGGAACAATGTCAGGACAAATTAGAATGAGTCCCGCGGAGCTACGCGATCGTTCAAAAACATACGGCCGCAAAGGACAAGATATCGAACAAATTTTAAGAGAGTTAGAGCAGTTACAAGAACAATTGCGCAGTGAATGGGAAGGGGAAGCATTCCGTAAGTTTGATGATCAATTCTCGCAATTGAAACCGAAAGTAACAGACTTCTCAAACTTGATGCACCAAATCGAACAACAATTAGCAAAAACAGCAAACGCAGTGGAAGAAAACGACGCGAATCTATCGCGCAATTTCGGCTTAAACTAAAAAATCAGATACTGGGGCTTTTCAATAGCTCCAGTATTTATTAAACGCTTCATTTGGAAATCCGAAGTTAGGAGACTTCTTACATATAAAAAGCAACGGGAGTGGATACGTGTGAAAAAAATAAAATGGAGTGTACTAGCCTTCTTAGTATTGGCTTTGCTTCTTTCTGCTGGAACGTCCTATTTGGCGCTTGAGCAGAGTGCTGTCAAAAAAGAAGATAGTGCAGAGACGAAAAAAATGTCGATTGCACTAGTCAATGATGATGTAGGATATAGGACTGCTGATGGTGAAAAAATTGATTTTGGTGATAAATTTACGGCTAAAGTTTTGAAACAAACAGATCACAAATGGGCAACGACTTCTAGTGGTTTTGCGGAAAATGGTTTAAAAAATCGGGTGTACGATATGATTATATTTATTCCGACCAATTTTTCGGAAGCGGCTATGTCGATGACGTCAGAGAATCCAGAGAAAGTGAAGATTACATATCGTATTAGTGAGACTGGTAATAAAGATGTGACGGCTGAGGCTGAACGCGCCGCTGCAAAAGTGTTAGAAGATTTTAATAAAGAAATTATTGATGTTTATTTTGCTAGCATTCTGACAAATCTTCACGGTGCGCAAGATAGTATTAAGAAGTTGGTCGATAAAGAAGAGACGTACGGTTCTGTATACAATACGAATGTTAATTCCCCGCTGTCTAATTATACGCAACAATTTAAAACAGTGCAGGATTATACTGGCATGTCTAAAGATAGCTTTAAAGGGTTACAGGATATTTTAAAAGGTTTTGGAACAGGTCTTGCGGAAGGTACAAAGGTGAATGAGACGTATTTCCAATCTTTGGAGAAACTTGCGAAGAATCAAGAGGCGAATGCGCTTGTTTCGAAATCGTTTGCTGAACAAATGTCAAATAATGATACGGCAATGTCAGCGGCGGATGTATCAGAGCAACTTTCTAATCTAAAAAATTCTAATGATGCGATTTTTAAACAGTTTCAGAAGATGGAAGAAGAGCGGACATTATCGGTACAGGTGGACAGTGTACAGCGATATTTGGATGCAGTAAATGAGCAAGTTACCATGATAAACACGGAAGTCACAACAAAGATGGGAGAAAGCTTACGTGGCAGTGTGGAAAGTGATTTACAGCAATATATCTCAAATGAGGGGAACCGAACGATTACATTAGACGAACTTACAGACGAAACGTTAAATAATCGATTTAATAATGAGATACAGGCGTTGCTAAAAGAGGAGGTGCCTAATTTCGATGCTTACCTGTTGAAGGATGATGCGACGGCAGAAGAAAGAGCGGTTTATAAAGAGTTGCGTAATGTCATTGAAATAGCAAGAAGATATATTAGCTCTAATTCCGGCGACTGGTCCGAGGGTTTGTTAAGTAAATCAAAGGCATTTCCAAAGTATGAGGCTGTCGAAAATGCGCTGGAACAATTAAAGCAAGAGAAGATTGATGCACTTGCTACATGGGGACCAAACAATGAATACTACATCTATGATTTTAATCAAGATTTTCAGATTGAAAAGTCACAAACAGAAGGAAATACGCAAAAATTAGTTTTTAAGTTGCCAGCAGGATTTACAATGCCTGATGGTCAAGCTGACAGTGCAGTATGGCTTACTAAAGCTGATGGTAGCTATATAGATAAGAAGATTACTTACGATGAGGACACTCAAGAATGGTCGATTGCAATCGATCCAAGTGAAACAAATCCAGATTCATCAAGCCCAAGTGTTACATCGCTTGATTTGAAGTTGTCTGTCAAACTTTACATCAAGGCAGACGCTCTTACAAACATGGAAGATCCTTCTTTTGATTTGTTTGCCCCAATTAGTCTTGAAATGAGAAATATTGAGGAAGGGGATATAGAGACAGATCCAGGTGATCCAGAATCCGAGCCACCTATCCCACCTACAATTGAACCAGGTGTCATTAGTGAAAGAAAAATCGAGCTTGGGCCTGAGTTCATTATTACAGCGGAAGAACGAGATGAAGCGATTAAGTCTGTGCATGACACTATTGCTGCAATTGAGAAGAACACAACGATTCTAGCAGATGATGTGGCAGCATATGTTAAACCGTATTACAAATTATCAGCACTTTTCAAGGCTTATTATGGTATCGATGCTAAGGTTACGCCTCTCGATTTAGATGGGAAGTCATTGACCGAATATGCTGCTGGAAAGAAGAATTCTTATTATTATCAGTTCAATATTGAAGATAGAATTGCGATGATGGTGACTCTTATTACAGATAATGTCACAAGTTTTATTCATCGAGATTTAGAAACATTTCAACAACAAGTAGCTGAATCTCAGACGCGTACAGGGATTACGAAAGAAAATGCGAATATATTAACGGAGCGTTTGAATGAGACGACAACACAGGCAGCGACAATGAATACAAGCGTCGTAGAAACACTCAAAAATGTCGAGGCGTGGCGCAAAGCGAGTCTGGAACTGCTGGATAAAGGTGGCATTGTTATCACGAATAGCGGTGATGAGAAGTCCGCAACGCTATCCTTAGGGAGCGAATTTAGTGGATTGCTTTCGCAAAGTAAATCGCTAGCAGATTCTTCTAAGACAAACTTGAATTCAGCTGATAATGTATACAAAACATTTGATGCGATTGATCAGCAAGCTAAAAATATTCAGAATAGCGGTTTAGGAATTGTAACACAAGCACAGCAATTGTCGGCTAATATGGCGAATAAATTAGTAACGGACCAGGATTTTGCTACCAATTTTGCGTCGATGATGGAGAATAGCCGCGTTGGTGACCGACCAAATGAGAAATTATATAGTTTTTTAAGTAGCCCGGTAGAAAAAGTAAAAGGAGAAACGATTGCAGCTGGCGATACGTTTACGCCCTATTTGATTGTTTTAGTTTGCTTTATTGTGGCGTTATTTACAGGATACGTGATTGCGGCGCAGGAGCGAAAACGGAAGCAAGAAGATGATTTTGAGGAGGAGATGGCGCTTGCGTATCAGAACACCCCGATAACGTTAATGACTGTTGGAATTGGGCTGATTGAGGGTGCAATTATCGGTGCAATCTCGGCTTACTTCCTAGAAATGAAAGGCGTTATTTTCGTATCTTGGATGGGGATTATTATTTTGATTGTGTTGGTTTTCGTGTTAGTTGCAACGTACTTGTTACGCCAATTACGCATGATTGGAATGTTCTTGTTACTCGTTATTTTAGCTGCATACTTGTTCTTAACAGAAGCAGTTGGCCTTAAAATTGACCAAGATTCTATATTAGCAACGATTCGTTCGTTCTCCCCATTGCAATATATTGAGAACTTATTAAATGGATTTGTGAGCAGGACGGATGATTGGCTTGTGATTATGTATAGTTTAATTGGTGTTGCAGTTCTTGGCATAGTTGTGAATTTGTTCGTTTGGCATCGAAGTAAACAAGCAGGAGGAAATGATGATGATGTGTAAAAAAAGAATGATTTCTGTGCTTGTCACTGTTTTGGTGGGAACGATATTATTGATGCCAGTCAGTGCTCTGGCAACGGATGATGAAGATTCCTATCTTGGGAATAATGGGAAAATGGAAATGCAGCTTGACCGAGCGACGAAAACGGATGAAGAGAAGGGTGCAGAAATGGATACGGAACAAACCGAGCTTGAAAAACTGGGAATCACCTTGTTCACACCGGAAGCTGAGAAAAATGCTGCGGAAATAAAAGCACAAGAAAAGAAAGAAATGGACGATATGAAGGCCGCGCTGTTTACCGGTGAATCGCAGAAAGATAATTCGGTGCAGTTGATGAAATCAGCTTTGTTTACGGAGCAAGATGCGGCAGCAAAATCCAAAGATGCGCATGCACTTGGACTAGAGGAAACGGAAAAATCAAGTAAAACGATCTGGTGGGTTTTGTCAGGAATTGTTTTGGCTGTTGGCGCGATGCTTTATATGATTGTTCGCAAAGTTTGGGAGTAAAGAGAGGAAGATAGAGATGGCACAAGATACGCATATTAATGTGACAATAAATTTTACAAAATGGGGCGGACGGGTGCATGATTTGCGCATCCCGAAACACCAGCCGGTCAAAGCATTGCTGCTGAATTTGGTGGAGACGCTGAAGCTGTCGCAACCAAATATGTCGCATTGCGCGATTAAAGTGGCGAATAAGGAATTATTATTGACGGACGATGATAAGTTGACGGATTTTCAGATAACGGACGGGGACATCATTGAAATTTTATAAAAGGGAGTTTTGAGAGAAATGATAACGAAAAAGATAATGGTAGATGCGATGGAATATAATTTTCAGATAGATGGGACGGCTTGGCAAGTTGAATTTTCGAAGTCGCAAACGAAAGTGAAGGACATGCGGCAACTGGCTTTGTTGAAGGAAAATTCGACATTTTTTGTACCTGCAACGGTTGAGGATAAAGGGGATGCGTTAGCTTTCCAATTCGATACAGCTGGGAAAACGACTTGGGATGAATTATTTCAATTGGAGCGGAATGAGAAATTACGAGCGATCGGTAATGTGGCGCGCTTTTCAGAGTTATTGAAGACACGATTCACGTTTTTCTTGCATCCAGAGAACATGGTTTTTGATGTGAATCAGATGCCGTATTTGGTGTATCGCGGGATTCGCGATGTGTTGCCACCGTATACGATGACAGAAGAGAAGTTTTTGAAGCAGTATAAGTGCTTGATTGTAGCGCTATTTTCGAAAAAGTATTCGTTTGATGAGCTAATTTCAGGGTCGTTGGATAATGCGAAGGGGACGAATTTTGATCGGAGCATTATTGAGGCAAAGGATTTAGCGGCGATTGAGGCTATTCTAGCGGAGAGCTATACAAAGGAAACGGCAGCGGTGAATCGGAAAATGACGATGGTGCAGCGGAAGAACTATCGGTTGTTTAAAGGGCTGACGATTGGATTCATTATCGCGACGCTCGTTTTAGCGGTTCCGGTGGCTTATTTTGCTTTTGTGAAAGTACCGTTTCAGGAAACTTTGCTAAGTGCGAATGAGGCGTTTCTTGCAGATGATTATGGGAAAGTGACGGAGACGTTGCGCGATGTGGATCCAGAGAAGTTACCGCAAGCGAGCAAGTATGAACTGGCGAAATCTTACGTTCAGAGCGCTAAATTGAGTGAGGTGCAGAAGAAGACGGTGGTGAAAAACGTAACATTGAAATCACCGGAGGAATATTTGTTGTACTGGATTTATGATGGTCAAGCTGAGCTGACTAAGGCCAATGACATTGCACTTACAATGAAAGATAATGATTTGCAGATATATAATTTAGCGAGACAGATTGAGCAATTGGATTTAGATACAGATATGGCGGCATCTACTAGAAATGATAAACAAGAAGCGCTCAACGAAAAAATTAAGAAGATAAAAGAGGATGAAGCAAAGACGAAAGAGGACATGGTGAAACAAGAAGCGAATCAAAAAGAGCAAGACAAGGCAAAAGCAACATCGGAGGTAGAATAAGATGGAGAAACAACTGCTGACGATTAGTTATGGTGATCAGTTACATAAATGCCAGCTAGATCGAAAAAAAGAAGTGACGATTGGTGGAGATTTGGACCACACTGTGACGTATGAGAATTTGGCGGATTCGTTGCAGGTCGTTTGGGATGAGGCTGCGGAGCAATGGTTTTTAGGAGATTTACCGCTTGCGCTGAATGAGCGCCTGAATTTGGAGACGTCTAATGGGGAGAAAATCCAGTTTTATTTGACGGAGGATGTGGCCTCACAGGTTTTTGATACGACAACGAAATACTCGATTACATTTGGTGAGAAAGATTTCAATGATGTGATTATCAATGGTACGACGACGGATTTGCTGTTTATTCGTGAGGAGCTTGGTGCACCCTTTAAATTGAATGTATATGGCGGGATTGTTTACCATAACTATTATCGTGTGGAGTCGGAATGCATGTTAACGGCTGGAGATCAGCTTTATTTTGATGGGGTGACGATGCGGATTGGTAAGGAGGATATAGAGATTATCGCTGGAGATGGTCGGGTTCATGCAATGCTTGCACAGCTTGTTGCGCCTGACAATGCTTTTAGTGCAGATTATCCGGATTATCACCGGTCACCGCGGATTATTTATCGTGCGCCAGAGAATAATTTGACGATTGCGAAACCGTCTGCTAAGCCATCAAAACCGAGTGAGGAAATAATGAAGATTCTTGTTCCGCCACTAATTATGATTGCGATGTCAATTGTGATGATGATTGTGCGACCAAATCCGATCTTTGTCTTGATGACATTGGGAATGACTGGTGCAACACTTATTTTCTCGATTACAACGTACTTTAAAAATCGCAAAAAATATAAGGCGGATATGAAAGAACGTGACGCGAGTTATCGTCGTTATTTGAAGGATAAGACATCGGAACTTCACGCAGCAGCGGAGGAACAGGCGCATTCGCTACATTATCATTTTCCAACAGTGACGGAAATTCGTGACATGGCGCTGTCGGTGGATTCACGAATTTACGAGAAGACGATGTTTCATCATGACTTTTTGCAGTATCGGGTTGGTACTGGCGAGGAGAATACATCGTTCAACATAGAGTTCCAAGAAGAGGAATTCACGCAAGATAAAGATGAATTGATTGAAAGTGCGAAGGATTTGAAGTCGCAGTATTATTCGGTAAAAGATGTGCCGATGGGAACGGATTTAATGAACGGCCCTGTTGGTTACATTGGGCATCGCGCGCTTGTGATTGAGCAGTTACAATTAATGGTGATGCAAACATCGCTTTTCCATAGTTATTATGACTTACAGTTTATTACTATTTTTCCGGAAGAGGAAAAAGAGCAGTGGGATTGGATGCGCTGGTTGCCACATGCGAGTTTGCGCGATATTAATGTACGTGGTTTTGTATACCATGAACGTTCGCGGGACCAAGTTTTGAACTCATTGTACCAAATTTTGAAGGAGCGCAAGATGGCTTTGGAGGAAAAGGGCAATAAATCGGAACAGATGTACTTTTCGCCACACTATGTGGTTCTTGTAACGGATGAAAAACTGATGATGGATCACACAGTCATGGAATTTTTCAATGAGGATCCTAGTGAATATGGCGTTTCGCTTGTGTTCGTACAGGACGTGATGCAAAGCTTGCCAGAGCATGTGAAGACGGTTATCGACATTCGGGATGCGAAGAACGGGAATGTGATTTTGGAGCAGGGCGAGCTTGTGAATCGTAGCTTTACGTTGGATCATTTCCCAGCTGACTTTGATAAAGAGAGTGTTAGCCGTGCATTGGCGCCACTTAATCATTTGCAGAACCTGAAAAATTCGATTCCGGAATCGGTGACATTTTTAGAGATGTACGGTGTAGATCGCGTAGAAGAGCTTGGAATTAGCGCACGTTGGGAGAAAAACGAGACGTATAAGAGTTTGGCGGTTCCGCTTGGTTTACGTGGGAAAGATGATATTGTCAACTTGAACTTACATGAAAAAGCGCACGGGCCACACGGTTTGGTCGCGGGTACGACAGGTTCTGGTAAATCGGAAATCATCCAATCGTACATTATCTCGCTTGCCGTGAATTTCCATCCGTATGAAGTCGCCTTCTTGCTAATCGATTACAAGGGTGGCGGAATGGCGAATCTATTTAAAAATTTGCCACATTTGCTCGGTACGATTACGAACTTGGACGGAGCGCAAAGTATGCGTGCGCTAGCCTCGATTAAAGCCGAGTTACAAAAGCGTCAACGTTTATTTGGCGAGCATGATGTCAACCATATTAATCAATATCAAAAATTATATAAACTAGGTGAAGCATCAGAGGCGATGCCACATTTATTCCTGATTTCCGATGAGTTTGCCGAACTAAAGAGTGAACAACCGGAATTCATGAAAGAACTTGTTTCAACAGCGCGTATCGGGCGTTCACTCGGCATCCATTTAATTTTGGCGACACAAAAACCGAGCGGCGTTGTAGATGATCAAATCTGGTCCAACTCGAAATTCAAACTAGCGCTGAAAGTACAAAACGCGTCAGATTCCAATGAAATTTTGAAAACGCCAGACGCAGCAGAAATCACCCTGCCAGGTCGTTCGTATTTGCAAGTCGGGAATAACGAAATTTACGAATTGTTTCAAAGCGCATGGAGTGGTGCGGATTACGTGCCGGATAAAGACGATCAGGAGCAAGTGGACACGACGATTTATGCGATTAACGATCTCGGTCAGTATGAAATTTTGACGGAAGATTTGAGTGGCTTAGGCGATAAAGAAGATATTTCAAAAGTGCCATCAGAGCTTGATGCGGTGATTGATTATATTCACGCATATACAGAGGAAGCGAATATTGCAATGCTTCCGCGCCCATGGTTGCCGCCGCTTGAGGATATGATTTTCTTGCCGGAACTGAATCCAGTGGATTATAAAGAAGCGTGGCAAAAAGAGAAATCAGAACTCGCACCGATTATTGGTTTCATGGATATTCCTGAAATGCAAGATCAACGTCCAGTCGAAGTCAACCTGTCTAAAGATGGTCATATCGCGGTTTATTCGAGTCCAGGTTATGGGAAATCAACTTTCTTACAAACAGTCGTGATGGACTTGGCGCGTGCGCATAATCCAGAACACTTACACATTTATCTGCTTGATTTCGGGACAAATGGTCTCTTGCCGTTGCGCGAATTACCGCACGTAGCTGATACGATTATGCTTGATGAGGAAGAAAAAGTAAGCAAGTTTGTTCGTCGTTTTGACCGTGAATTAAAACTGCGTAAACGTAAACTAAGTCAGTTCGGTGTCGCGAATCTCGAAATGTACGAAAAAGCGAGCGGAGAAATTTTGCCGAATGTCGTGATTATTATTGATAATTTCGATCCAGTTAAAGAATCACCGTTCCAAGAAGGATTCGAGAAGATTATGACGCAGATTGCGCGTGAAGGGGCTGGCGTTGGCATAAACCTTGTCATCAGTGCTGGTCAACAAAATGCGATGCGTACGCCACTACTTTCTAATATTAAAACACAAATTCCGCTTTATTTAATTGAGGCATCCGACGCGCGAAGCATTATTGGGCGCACCGATTTAACGAGCGAAGAATTACCAGGTCGTGGCTTGGTGAAACATGATGATATCGCCGTGTTCCAAACAGCGTTACCAACGAAAGGCGAGGATACACTACAAATCATCAGTGCGATGCAACAAGAAGCCAAAGAAATGTCTGATGCATGGACAGGCGAACGCCCACTTCCGATTCCAATGGTTCCAGAAGTGTTACCGTTCCAAGATTTCGTATCATGGAAATCGACGCAAAACATGCTTGCAGCCGGCCAATTGCCGTTTGCCGTTGATTTTGAAAATGTCGAGCCAATCCCGCTACACTACAAAGAAAATCAAAATACACTCGTGATGAGCGATCGCGTTGAATTGATTGAATCCACAATGGTGGCGTTACTCGATGTTATGGTGGTTAATCCACAAATCGACATCATTCTAACCGACAACCCGATGCTTCGTTTCGCGGCATACAAGCCAAACGTTAATGCATACGGCAATGACACCGAAACAATCACGATGATATTCAAAGAGCTACACGGTTTACTAGAAAGTCGTCAAGACGGTTTTGCAGCAGTTCAAAAAGAAAGTGGCGGGCTAACAACGACTGCAGAGTTCCTGAAAGATGCTCGTCCAGTTCTTGTTGCGATTGCTGATCTCGACCTTATTGTGAACGGCATCAGCAGCGATCTCGAAACCGATTTTACCAATCTGCTTGAAAACGGGCCAAGATTCGGTATTTACTTCATCATCGCAGGTAATACAAGCACGATGGGACGAGGCTACGACAAAGTTAGTGGCGCGATTAAGAAACAGAAAAACGGAATTGCGCTATGTAAAATCGGTGACCAAAATGTTATCGACGTCAGCAACAAAAACTATAAAGAACCGAACTTACTACCATTCGAAGCATATTATATCCAAAACGGCATAGCAGAGAAAATCAAAGTTGTGAAAGCAGCGAAATAAGGAGGGATTTGATTGGCTAGATTTGGATTTGGAGATTTAACAGTAGACATTGGCTCATCAGAACTTGAGAAGAAACGCGATGATTACGATCGCCTTCACGACAGGCTAAAAGATGCGATTAGCGAACATGACAAATTGATAGGAGAAGCGAGAAGTTCGCTCTCCTCCTACAAAAGCGCGCATCCAGGTTTTGATGGTACCACCATTCCGTCTAAGCATTTTGATACCAAGCGAGAAGAGCTGACAACAATGCTAGACGGTTACATTAACGATGCTAGCGACAAGCGTTCCAGTTTAACAGCAGCACGAGATAAGGCTTATGAGCGATATGTGCATTACAGAGATGCTGCGGCAAAGGAGGGATGAGCAATGGCTGATAAAGTGACGATACAAGGCGATAATGTTGGAGAAGCTAAAAAGATAGCAAATGATATCGATAAAGCCTTAGAAACTAGTTATGAGGAGGCTAAGAATTTAAAAGACTATGTCAATGATGTCACGTGGAAAGGCAAATCCAAGAAAGCATTTGTCGCCTACTTGGACATCATCGTTCAATACCATAAAGACGTAAAATCCGCCATGAAAGAACAAACAAAAGCTTTAGAAAACCTAGAAAAATACATCGAAGCCTACGACAGCGAGTCCAAAGTACGGGAGGTCAAGAATTTATGATGAATCCCAATGACTATTTTAGCCTTGAAGAAATGTATCTCCTTCTTGCCGCAACGGACGGCCAAGTTTTATTCGGCTTCCCTGGCAAAGAAGTATTCATCTTACGCGATGACGATCCAATGGCATACGCCCAACAACAACTTATCGCAAAAGAAATCCTAACTCCAGAAGGCGCTGTCACCAAAAGTGGCGCCTTCGTTATCAACAAACTATCCGCGTACCACCGAAGCAAGAAATACGTACGCTGTAACAATATCATGTTCTCATTCCAAGAAGACAACACCGAAGAAGTCGTCCTCATCATCGAAGCTGAGAAAAACAAGTATTACCGCTTACTCGTCTTATCTAAAGCACACGCTCTAAAAGTGCTATACGACGGTTTCCCATTAATCGCACGCGAACCAGGCGCTGATGAGAAAACCTTCCTAACCGCTGAACTCACCAATCAAGAAAAAAATGAAATCAAGGCGATGGAACTAAGCGAACCAGTTTTTAATTTTGAAGTATTCCATTTGGATAAATACCCAGCTGAAATAACCGAACCTAAATTTTATCAAAACTGGTTATTCTTCCTATATGGCGACAAACTTATATCACTGGATGTCGCACGTCAGCAATACCAACAAGCGAGCCAATATTGGTTAATGAAGCTCGTGTTTGACGAAATGGAATTCCCTTACAAGGAGGTGGCGCAACATGGCTAACGTAGCAACAGAAGGAGCAGGTGCTGGTGGCGGTGCGGCGGATATATCGATTAGTGTGGATGAGATTTCAGCGATTCATAACAAGATTCAAAAAATTAGTGTTGAGCTTGAGAAATTGGGAGAATCAACAAAGTCCATTGCTTCCATCAAGTTTTATGAAGAGGGCAAGGCTAAGAAAGCGCTGGAAGTTTACGATAAAGCGAATAAAAAAGCGATGGATTTGTATGATAACTATGCACAAATTGCGGGTTTAGTCGCGTATACCATCAATGCTATGGTGGAGCAAGACGAATCGCTCGGTCAAGAATTCTATACGAAACTAGACTTGCCAGAGTAGGGAGGAGGCGCGGAAGATGGATGTGAAATATAAAGAAAGTGAATGGAACAAGTCCAAAAATGCCTTGGGAACACTCGTCGGTCTGGGTGTTTGGGGAAAAGGTGTCATCGATCAATTGAAGAAAGTCAATGCAAATTTTGAGGATGCACAAAATGATATTCGAAAAGACGATCGCGACGGCGTGATTTCGTTTTCTTTCACGGATATGGAGAGTAAATATCAAACCTTATTCGAGAAAATAGAAGTACTTCATGATTATGCCGGTGATGCGGGAAATATGGTCGAACGCGTGATTGACGAGCCGTTTTATAAAGACATTGATAAGTTTGTCGAGAAGATGGAAAATTTGTCGATTGACGATTATGAGACGAAAAATACGATTGGTGCGACGACGATTATAACAACAGGTGGATACGATTACGGCGGATACGGTGCAACGACGACTACCGTGCCAAAAGACAAGATTAAGCTGAGCGACATCATGGCAGGCGATAATTTTTTTGCAGACAATCTAAAAGCCCAATTTGCGGAGTATAGTAAACAGAATCCGGACCAGGAGTTTACATACGAGCAATATCAGTCGGCAGTGTCTAGTTCGCGCGCGTTTGAGTATGATTCGATTCGGGATGGCCAGCAGAATCTCGAATTATGGCGTGATATTGGAGCCGCGATTGTGATTATCGGCGTGAGCATTGTGTGTCCACCCGCAGGATTGGCACTTGGCATAGCATATGGTACACTAGAGTTGAGCAGCGCCGCGACCGGAAAAGACTGGATGACTGGACGCGAAATGGACGGAACGGAGCGCGCGACACGAGGAGCGTTTGCGTTGCTAGATATTATACCGGGCGTAAAAGGAATCCGCGCGTTTAGCACGGCAACGAAAGCTGGTGGACTAGCGCTGGATGCCACACAAGTTGGTAGTAAGTTGACACTGCGCCAAACGGCCAGACAAGGATTGTCTCATGTGGACGCGATGGGAAGACAAGCGTTGCGTGAGAGTGCAGAGCGGATTCGGAATGTGCCGCGGGTTATAAGTGATGTGGCGAGTTCGGCGAAGAATACGATGCAGGAAGGGTTGACAACCGCTAAGAAAATGACGGCGAATTTCGGGGATAATATGCGGAGTTTGAACTTTGGCGGAGAGCGTTTGGTTGCGGATGGGTTTGGAGATATTGGTGTTGGCTTTGTAAGGAATGCAGATGAGGGCTCAACAGGAGTGAATAAAATTGTAGGCAAAGGCTTGGATGACGTAAGCGGAAAGCTAGATGATGTAAAGGCTGGTCCAAGGTATGGTGATCGTCGAATTTCAGATCAAGAATATAACAAACTAAGATCTAAAACGCCATCTAGAAAAATTCAAAAGCAAGTCAATGAAAATATCGATGATCTTCTTGGAGCCGCTGATCCTGCCTTACCAGGGAAAACCATCGATGGAACATTACATGCAGATCATATAGTATCAATGGATAGCATTACGAAGATGGAAGGTTTTGACAAACTTACTAAAGAACAGCAAATATCAGTGTTAAACTATGAAGAAAATTTCATAGGTTTAAGCGAAACTGCTAATAAATCTAAAGGACCAAAATCGTATTCTGATTGGACTGTTTACAAGAAAGAAGGAATAGAGGTAAGTCCAGAGTTTAGAAATGAAATGATGCTTAAAGAAAGCGAACTTGAGAAAAAATTACAAGGCTTAATTGATGAATTAAACAAAGGCGGTGGCTTCTAAGATGGAAAATAAAATACAATTTTTATCGAAGTATAGAAAAAATATGTCTATAGTGAATATTGCAAATATGCATGAAGATGCAATAAGTAATGAATGGTATGATATTTTAAAGGAAAGTGATAGAAGCTTAAGAATAAAGAATACAATTGAGCATTGGAATAGCATTAGCTCCAAGGAACTAAGAAATACAATATCTTACTTAACTCAGAATTTAGTAGATGTGGAGTTAATAAATTACGATGACACATACTCTATACTGTATACTGTCACAGTTGGCGATGGTGAGATTGATTATTTCGAAGGTAAAATGCCTATTCGAAGCGTAAATAATACTGAGTTAAATAAATTTTGGATGAATACACCTATATCTATAAAGAATTTCTATGAAAAATTGCACAATGGATTCTATTATTTTCCAAGTAGAGCTATGGGACTCATCCCAATTGAAAACATAACGTTTTTTGGGAACGATGAATGGGGAATTATAGAAGAATTGGATTTGCCATTAGATATTAACCTTGATTCCACATTTGGTTTCTTTAGTACAGGAATGGGTGGATATGTGGCTCTAGATTATAATAATTGTAGCAATGATAACGCAACAATATGGTTTGTAGATGATCAACCCCAGTACAATGCTAATTTTTGGGATATTGTAGATGAATGGATTGTTATAGGATTTGAATAGATTTAAAAAGGAAGTTATAAAAAAAATTAAATGCATTGTATTAACAAATAGCTGAAACAGTTAATCAAATGATACCCGAGGACTGGGAGGATTTCCATTTCTATGCACAGGTTTCGGATACTGGTGGAGGCGCATATTTTTATTATAACTCAATTGATTACAATGAATACCTGTATATTCTAGACATACCAAAACTATACAAATTAGATGAGAAAAAATTTAAAGAGCTAAAAGAAGTTTATTCCCTGTGTCAGAAGAAATTCGGAATGTTTTTAAAGAAAATAATCAAGAACCTTGGTATTCATTATGACTGTGTTTTATTGGGAGTAAAGATATATGGATAAACGAAGGAGGCTTAATAATCCTGCAAGTTGAGAAGTTAGCCAGATAACATTTCAGGTTTGGCAAGAAATTTTTATACAGGATACATGATGGAGATAGGTGGGGCATTAGGGCTGTGGACTAACTATGGTTCACAGTTCCTTATCAAAGCTTTCTTAAGCTAAGGTCCATCGAATTTTGCGAACGGTTATATATTAATATAATGAATAGATTAGTATAAGGAGTGCCAATAATGTCATTAAAAATAAAACATGAAATATTTGGTGATTTAATGTATAATTATGTTGGATAAAAGATGTTGAGCTAGAGTTATTTGGTGTTAGAAAAACAATACAGATAATTATTGATGCAGATCAGAATGCTGATTTTGAAGAAGCTCAAGTACAAGCATATGAAGAATTATTTGATAAATTCGAAAAAACTGTTAGATGTGCTGAAATTGCGGTTTTTGACTTTTATCAAAGAGAAAGTCCAGATATCAGAGCCCAGTATGGCAACGATTCGGATATTAATAAATATGTACCTTACATTGAGAGAAAAGAAGAGCTTTATAAGTTAGTGTCACCGGAACAGATTATTTTTCCTACATCTTTTGACAAATCTAAATAAATAGCGGGCTTTCTATGTGAATGTTCTTGGGAAATCGAGCATGGTTTAGGAATTAAATTTGAAAATGGAGAAGTTGTTGAAGTTGGTTTTCAGGATATATTACTCTAATTTATAATATTATTTCAAAATTAGGAGGGCGAAAATGAGCAGCGAACACATGAAAAACAAACTAATCCCAACTCTATTCGGAGGAATTATCGGAGACGCAATGGGAGTGCCAGTGGAATTCAAAGCGAGGGATACTTTTTTTATTGATGATATGGTTGGTTACGGAACGTACAATCAGCCTCCTGGTACTTGGTCAGATGATACCTCATTGACACTTTGCTTAATCTATAATATTTTGGAAAACGGCACAACAAAGGATCTAATGAATAAATTTTATGCATACTATAAAACGGGTTACTGTACTCCATTTGGGGAGATGTTTGATATTGGGAGAACAACCGTGGATGCAATTGTCAGGTATAAACAAAAGGGCTTACTAAATTGTTGTGGTGGGCGTTCTGAATTGGATAATGGCAATGGAGCTCTTATGAGAATAGCACCGCTAGCTTTCCTAATGTACGACGAATCTGATTTTTTGAAAAAGACAGATATTATTAAAGAGTATACAGAAATTACGCACGCCCATCCACGTGCTATTGTAGGTTCCATTATTTATATAGAACTGTTACTGAGGCTTGGTCATGATAGCTCTTTGCAAAAGTCCTTGCAAGATATCTATGCGCTTTTTCAAGAAAATTATAGTGAAGATCACCGGTACATCTTGGAACTCAAGCATTTTGAGCGAATTTTTAACGCTGATTTTTTTGCTACAAAAAGGTCTGAAATTTCTTCTGGTGGCTATTTGGTTCATACACTTGAAGCAGCGATATGGTGCCTTGGTAATTCGGAGTCGTTTAGGGATGCAGTTATTCTAGCGGTGAATCTGGGGGCCGATACAGACACTGTTGCTGCAATCACTGGTGCTCTGGCTGGAATGTGCTATGGGATGGGAGATATACCGGAAGATTGGCTAAATAAAATTGCTATGAAACCAGTGTTGGAGAGCGATATTGATGAATTTTATCAGTATTGCCGGATGAAGCTATAAGTATTAATAGGCAATATTTGAACTATTAGGTTGTATTTCGTAAAAATAGCACACAAATCAGAGCCGAGTTCCCGGACCATAAAATCCGCGAACTCGGCTTTTTCCTATTCGCCAAAACCTCTGCTATAATCACAATACCCCACCAAAAACCCAATCCAATCACCAAACGTAACACACACTTTGTACTCAAATCACCTAGCTATCTTTATGTAACCGCTTTAAAATAAAAGTAAGGAGGAGGCAACCATGTTTGATCAACGTGCATTTCGGCTTTTTGAGCAGATTATTCGGTATGAGAAAATGACGAGCGGGGCGCTTGTTCGGAAAATGGGGCTGTCGGAGCGGCAGTTTCAATATGATTTTGAAAAGATGAATCAGGCTTTGCGGCATGTTGGAAAATCGGAAATTGAGGTGCGAAATCAAGTTTTTATTATTGATCCGAGGCTGAAAAAGGCTTATTTGCAAGGATCGGAGTTATTTATACGCCAGGAGGAGCTTTTTCTCAGGGAGCAGGATCGGGTGTATTTACTTTATTTGTATACGTTTATTCGTCAGGAGGAAATTTCGAATTTTCATTATCAGCGGGTGTTGCATGTGAGTCGGAATACGGCGCTGAGTGATGTTAAAAAGGTGCGTGGATTCTGTGCGGAGGCGGATGTTCGACTCATTTATTCGCGGATTTCTGGCTACCATTTAGTGGGGACGGAGCGGGATAAGCGAGTGCTGGCTGGACGTTGTGTGAATGCGCTACTCGTTTTGCCACTCGGTGAGGTGGCGCTTAAATTTGTGCTGGAGAGCTGGGGGTTGCGGACGCGACTGGATGACACAGAACGGATTCTGCTTGATTGGCAAAAGGTAAATCAAGTGGAGCTGGTGCAGGATCGGCAACGGGAATGGATTTACTTGGCGACATTTCTGAGGTGTCGCGGGAAACATGAGGGTCTTGCTTTTCAAGAGGTGGAGCGGGAGTTGGTTGAGCAACAGGTAGTCTATCAGATGACGGAATCGCTTGTGGTGCAGTTATTCGGGATGGCAAATCGGATGGAGCGGTTTTATGTGACGGTGCAATTGATTGGGGCGCAACGTACGGCGGAGATTGGTGAGCATGCGGTACTGCTTGATTTAGCAGACCGAATTATTGCAGCTTTTGAGAAGTTGACATTGCTGACGCTTGATAATAAGCGCGAGTTGCGACAGAGTCTTTATAACCATCTTGTTCCGGCGTATTTTCGAATCGTGTTTTCACTGCCACTAGTTGCGCCAATGACGAAACAAATTAAATCAGCACATCCTGAATTGTTCGCGTTTGTGAAGCAGGCGTTGTCACCACTCGCAAAACTGACTGGAAAAACGGTGAATGAGGCAGAGGTTGGTTATTTTACAATTCATTTTGGTGGGTATTTTGAAAGGAAAGTGGAGGCACCGCGGGAGTTCAAGGCGTTATTGGTTTGTCCGAATGGAATTAGTACGTCTCTGATGCTGAAATCACAGTTACGCCAGTTGTTTCCGGAGTTGCGCTTTCAAATGGCAGACGGTGGGAATATTCCGGATTCGGGATACGATATGATTTTTTCAACGGTGTATGTGCCGACGCGCAAACCGGTGTACTTAGTGCAACCGTTACTTACGTCATTGGAGAAGAACTACTTAATTCAAGCGGTTGCGGCGGATTTCCCAACGATTGACCACCGCCATATTTCTGTAGATGCGTTACTGGAAATCATCGAACGGCACGCGGTGATTGAGGATGAACAGAAATTATATGATGCCATTTTTAATAAAATTTATGGAAAAGTGTCGATAGAGAGGGGATACGCGCCAATGCTATCTGAATTATTAACGAAGAATATGATTCAGTTTACGGATGAGGAACTGGATTGGAAAGAAGCGATTCGACTTGCGGCAACACCACTTGTGACGGCGAATCGTGTAAAAACGAGTTATGTAGATGCAATGATTGAAACGGTTGAGGAGCTGGGGACTTACATTCATATCGGAAAAGGGATTGCGATTCCTCATGCGCGACCTGAAAAAGGTGTGAATCAGATTGGTATGTCTTTCTTGCGGACGCGAACACCCGTGCATTTAATGGATGCATCAGGGCCTGCAATTGATATTTTTATTTGTCTCGCGGCTGTGGATAATGAGGCGCATTTGAAGGCTTTGTCGCAATTGATGAAATTTTTGACGAATGATGAGGCTTTGGAGAAATTAAAACAGGCGGAATCAGTGGATGATATAACGAACTTATTAGTAGAAGGGGAGGAACAAGGATGAGAATTTTAGCGGTTTGTGGATCAGGTCTTGGTACAAGTTTTATGGTGGAGATGAATATTAATCAGGTGTTGACGGAGCTAGGGGTGACGGGCGTTGAGGTGGCACATTCGGATTTGAGTTCGGCAACTTCGGATAGCGCGGATGTGTTTTTCTTGGCAAAGGATATTGCAGAAGGCGGCGAATCGCTTGGTGAAGTAATTATATTGGAGAGCATTATCGATATGGATGAGCTACGTGAGAAGGTAACAACAGTCGTTCGGGACAAAGGCTTGATTTAAAAACTGGGAGGGGTAAGAGATATGAATGACTTTCTAAAAGTATTAGTGGATATTTTGAGTCAACCGGCGATTTTGGTGGCGTTAATTGCATTAATTGGCTTGATTGCGCAACGAAAAAAATTATCGGATACGTTAAAAGGGACGACGAAGACATTTGTTGGCTTCCTCGTGATCTCAGCAGGGGCTGGGATTTTATCGGCAGCACTTGCGCCGTTTGGTGAGATGTTTAAGGCGGCTTTTCATGTGACGGGAGTTGTGCCGAATAATGAGGCGATTGTGGCGATTGCCTTGACGGATTATGGGACAAACACAGCACTTATCATGTTTTTTGGGATGATGGTCAATATTTTGATTGCTCGGTTTACAAAGTTTAAATATATCTTTTTGACGGGGCATCATACGCTTTATATGGCGTGTATGTTGGCGGTTATTATGACAGTAGCAGGCTTTACGTCTGTTCCGCTAATCATCGCAGGAGCTGTGGCGCTTGGTATTATCATGTCGCTATCTCCGGCTATTGTGCAGCCATTCATGCGTATTTTGACGGGAAATGACAACGTGGCGCTGGGCCATTTTAGTGCGGTCGGTTACGCGGTGAGTGGGCTCGTTGGTAAGGCTGTTGCTGGTAAAAATCCGAAATCAACGGAGAAAATTAATTTTCCGAAGGGGTTAGGATTTTTGCGAGACAGCACGGTGAGTATTGCGCTGACGATGATGGTGATTTATGTAGTCGTGGCGTTGTTTGCTGGGCCTAGTTATGTGGAGTCGAACTTGAGCAATGGCACAAATTATCTTGTTTTTGCGATGATTCAAGCAGGAACTTTTGCGGCTGGTGTGTTTATTATTTTGTCTGGCGTGCGTTTGGTGTTGGCGGAGATTGTGCCGGCGTTTAAAGGGATTTCGGAGCGTTTAGTGCCGAATGCAAAACCTGCGCTTGATGTGCCGATTATTTATCCGTATGCGCCGAATGCTGTGTTGATTGGGTTCTTCTCGAGTTTTGTCGGGGGGATTGTGAGTATGGTGATTATGACGTTTACCGGAGGCGTGATTATTTTGCCTGGTGTCGTGCCACATTTCTTCACGGGAGCAGCGGCTGGTGTATTTGGAAATGCGACAGGAGGTGTTCGTGGCGCTGTTCTTGGGGCGTTTGTGAATGGGATTTTGATTAGTTTCTTACCTGTTTTCTTGATGCCAGTGCTTGGAAATCTTGGTTTTGCGAACTCGACTTTCTCGGATACTGATTTTGGCGTAAGTGGGATTTTCTTCGGCGTGCTGGCTAATCAAGGTGGGACGATTGCGATTGTCGTGAGCTTGATTGTGATTTTAGCTGTGATGTTTGGTCTTAGTATGAGGAGGAAAAAAAGTAAAGCGATAGAGGAGGAAGCTTGATGTTGTCTGAAAATTTGGATGTGGCGGCGAAGCAAATACGACTTTATACGTTGAAGGAATTGCAAGCACTCGGATTTGGACATTTTGGTGGGAGTTTATCGATTGTAGAGACGTTGGCGGTGATTTATGGGAAACATTTAACGGTTGACTTGGAGAAACAGGATGATTTGAATCGTGATTATTTTGTTTTGTCGAAAGGGCACGGCGGACCAGCGCTTTACGCGACGCTTTTTTTGAAGGGCTTTTTTGCGGAACAGGAATTGTATACGCTGAATCAAAATGGCACGCGCTTACCGTCACATCCTGACCGAAACTTAACGCCGGGCGTGGAGATGACAACGGGATCTCTTGGTCAGGGAATTTCAGTGGCTGCTGGTATTGCATTTGGTAATATGTTGGCTGGACGCGAGAATTATACGTATGCGATTGTCGGGGACGGCGAGCTGAATGAGGGGCAGTGTTGGGAGGCATTTCAGTTTATTGGGCATCATCGCTTAGACAGGATGATTGTGTTCATTGATGATAACAAGAAGCAATTGGATGGCTTGACGGCGGATATTATTGATCCGCTTGATTTGGAGGCGAAGATGACTGCGTTTGGATTCCAAGCGTTGAGGGTTGATGGTAGTTCGACTCAGGCGATTGATGAGGCGATTCAGATGGCAAAAAGGAGTTCTGGAAAGCCGTATGCGATTGTGTTAGATACGGTGAAGGGGCAGGGTGTGACGCATATTGAGGAGAAGGAAGATAATCATCATTTGCGTCCGAATGACACGGATAGGCAAGCAATTCAGGATGCTATTTTAGCTTTAGAAAATGATTTGGAAGGGGTGGCACAATGACGCTCATACTTGAAAAAGACCAAATTGAGATGCGTCAAGTATACGCGGATACGGTTCAAAAATTGGCAGCGGCAGATCCGAATGTGATTGCACTGGAAGCTGATTTGAGTAGCGCGATGTCGACTGGGAAGCTTAAAGTGGAATTACCAGGACAATATGTCAATGTTGGAATTATGGAAGCGAACATGATGGGCATCGCAGCGGGGCTTAGCGTGATTGGTCGCAAGCCATTTGTTCATTCGTTTGGCCAGTTCGTGACCCGCCGTGCTTTTGATCAAGTATTTGTATCTTTAGGCTACGCGCAACTATCCGCGGTAATTGTGGGTTCGGATGCGGGTGTTTCTGCGGAACATAATGGCGGCACGCACATGACTTTTGAAGATATTGGATTAATGCGTGAAGTACCGAACGCCAATGTTTACGAAGCAAGCGATGCGATTCAATTCGCTTGGCTCCTCGAGAATGCTTACAAAAAGGGTGGTTTGCATTATATCAGGACTATCCGCAAAAATGCGACACAGCTCTATGATGAAAATATAACTTTTGAAAAGGCTCAAATTTTGCAAGAAGGTACAGATATAACGATTTGTGCTACAGGAATTATGGTTGCAGAAAGCTTGAAAGCCGCAGAAATTCTAAAAGCAGCGGGAATTTCCGCAGAAGTCATTGATATGTTTTCTATCAAACCACTTGATGGCGCGACGCTTTTTCAATCTGCTCAAAAAACAGGTCGTGTCATTACCGCAGAAAATCACAATGTCAATGGTGGGCTCGGTAGTGCTGTAGCAGAATTCCTCGGCGAAAACTGTCCAGTTCCGATGTATCGTGTCGGTGTACGCGAGCAATTTGGGCAGGTTGGTTTGATGCCATATCTCCAAGAATTTTACGGACTAACCGCAGAAAATATCGCTTTGCAAGCAGAAAAATTAATATAACAACCAAGCTGGGCAATTTCATCGCGCCCAGCTTTTTAAATATGTGGTAAAATAAAAGCGAGGTGAGTCACAGATGACAATGAAAGATCAAATTGAGACAGAAGTAAATCAATATTTAGCTGATAATGGCATGGTGACAAGCTACCAAAGGCTCATGTATGCTGGTCCGTCAATGCGAACAAGGCATAGCCTGGTACTTGTGTTTACAGAAGTTGGCCTGATCACCTTCTCCTTCTCCATCGTCAGCAAATCCGAAACACAGATGTTCTTCCTACCGAAAGACAAAATCCGAGCTATCAGGCTTGATAAAAAACGCTTTGTACATAAATTGTCTATGGAAGCTGAAAATGAAGAGGGTCAAATCGAGCGCGCCCAATATTTTGTTAGTAAACGTGTTTTCGGAAGAACTTGGCATACCGAAACATTGGAGCAACTCTTTGACAAAAAGATATTTTCACAGCAATCCTAAGGTTTTAATCGTTCAAAAACGTTTTTTCTGGTACACTAGTAAAAAGGGTATTTTTTTATGGAGGGAACTACTATGGAACTAAATTGGTCACTTTATGATTTGCAAAAAAGAGAAATGGTAAGTACTTTTCCGTCAGTAAAAGATATTTTGATGAGCGAACAAATCGTAGCACAATTGAAAGAAAATCGTGATGTACGCTGGGAAATGGAGCTTTTCCCATTCGGATTAGAAATCACAGAGGATCACATCCACTTCAACATTGTACTTGCTAATTTTCTTGATGTTCAGGTGCAGAAAGTGGTGTTTTCATTCAATATCACAGTAGGTGGCAGAACAATTGGAACGCCATATTTCGATGCTGGAAAAGATGACATCGGCATGATTGATCCTGAAATCGGTATTATTCAGCGCTTTACTTTCGAAAATCCTGGTTTTCGAACTGGAACAACAGATGACTATGTGTTTAACGCGACCTACCGCTATGTGTATAAAGAAGAGGAATTCTGGCGTCTATCGGAACTTGAATACATTGTGGATGGCAAAAAAATGAACTTACTTTGAGGAGTTGAAGAATGAAGAAACAAATAAGTGGATTTATCATGTTATTTTTGGGGGCAACATTGCTTCCTAATTTAAGTAGTTTTCTATATAGCTGGGCGTTAAACGGCACTGACTTTGAACAAAACTGGATACTGTGGGTAACAGCAAGTTTGACTGTTTTATTAATCATTTTTGGTATATTAACATTGCTAGAAAAAACAATCCTAATTGCCAATTTTGTCATTTTATTAGGATTTATATTTTTTCAAGGCTGGATGTTATGGCAAAACCAATTTAAACCGTGGATTGATAATAGCGAAATCGGTTTACTGGACTACTCTCGCTTCCTTACATTTATCATCGCGTTCATCGGAATAGCCTATCTCTTCATCAAAACACCAGGAAAAACTTTAACCACAACAACCGATTGGCAAAAAAAGTGGCGTTGGACAGGTGTCATTTTCGCTATATTAGGCTTGGGAGCTTCTATTGTACTGGCGGTTATTGTTTTATCAGGTGACAAATTTTTCTTCACAACCCCGTTTGATGCCTATTTGGGAATAGGAATCGCTTTTTTCTTCCTATTAGCTATCTTATTCGGATTTAGAAAACCGGACGCCCTCATCACCGCACCACTTTTAGGCCTATCTTTTAATTTTCTCACGGAGTATCTATGGTTAGACCAAATACTTCGCAAAATCGGTTCACAAATTGGTTCGCAAATTGGCCAAGATGAAAACACCATTGTTGCACTGAAATTGATTATCGGCACACTCGGCATCTTTGCAAGTCTATTTCTAATGATAGCCACAAAAAAAAGAAATTCGAAACCTGATTAGGAATCGAATTTCTTTTTTGTGCGCCCAGCATGCGCAAATGCTAGATGGTGAAAGTCCACTACAGGCTTGGCAGTAGGAACTGTTAGCTCAAGGCAAGGGTGTCCATCGTGAGGTGGAATCTG
>NZ_CAUYTL010000028.1:0-46656 GCF_963575615.1 Listeria rocourtiae subsp. hofi
GCCCTGCGATTCTTACCTAGAAACATCACTGTCTCTATTGGTTTTATCTTTGTTTCTGTTCAGTTTTCAAAGGTCATACAAGAAGCGCCAAAATCACTTGGTGACAACTCTTATATCTTACACTTCCTAGCACTGATTGTCAAGAACTTTTTTTGAAAAAGTTTTTTTAACTCTTTGTTGCTTTTATCTGTTTGCTGGAACGATTACTAATATATCACGTTTTTAAGACCTTGGCAAGTCTATTTGACAAAAAAAGTTCACATTTCAAAAAAAGTTTTTCTAGACTGCCTTTTTCGAAAGAAAACCGTGCTCTTGAAGCGTCTCAAAAACACGGTTTTTCTTCTTATTCTCTTGGTTTCATTGTCGGGAATAAAAGAACATCTCGGATTGATGGTGCATTAGTTAGTAGCATAACTAGTCTATCCATTCCGATGCCAAGCCCTCCTGTTGGTGGCAGGCCATACTCTAATGCTTCTAGGAACTCTTCGTCCATACTATGTGCTTCGTCATTACCATGTTCGCGTTCTGAGACTTGTGCCTCAAAGCGTTGACGTTGATCGATTGGGTCATTTAATTCTGAGAAGGCATTACCGTGTTCACGTCCTACTATAAATACTTCGAAACGATCAGTGAATCGCGCATCATCTTTATTTGTTTTCGCTAGTGGTGATATTTCAATTGGATGACCATAGATAAAGGTTGGTTGAATAAGCTTCTCCTCAACAAATACTTCAAAAAATTCATTCAGGATATGTCCGTATGTCATATGTTTTGTAATTGGGACATTATGTTCTTTGGCTAACGCTTGAGCTTCTTCGGTTGTTTGAACAGTCCAAAAATCTACTCCTGTATATTGTTTTACGGCATCTACCATATGTAGACGTGTCCAATTAGGCGTTAAATCAATTTGATTATCACCGTATGTGATGACAGTTGTACCGTGTAGTTTTTGGCATACCGTAGAGATTAAACCTTCTACTAATTCCATGATGTCTTCAAAATTTTCGAATGCCGCGTATGTTTCTAGCATTGTAAACTCTGGGTTATGACGTGTGGATACGCCTTCGTTACGGAATACGCGCCCAATTTCGTATACTTTATCCATTCCACCTACAATTAGGCGTTTTAAATGTAATTCTAACGCTATTCGTAGATAGAGTTGCATGTCTAGCGCATTATGGTGTGTTATGAATGGCTTCGCTGCTGCTCCACCTGCAATCGTGTGTAGAACTGGTGTTTCTACCTCTAAGTAACCGATATTATCTAAATAATTACGTGTATACTGCATGATTTTACTACGCATTACAAATCGTTGTTGACTTTCCGAGTTTGTAATTAAGTCCAAATAGCGTTGACGATAGCGTTGTTCCACGTCCTTTAGTCCGTGGAATTTGTCTGGTAATGGACGCAATGATTTGCTTAACATCGTGAATTCAGTTGCTTTTACAGACAATTCGCCGGTGTTAGTTAAGAAAACAGTCCCTTTGATTCCTACAATATCGCCCAAATCCGCTAACTTGAACATATCATAGGATTCTTCTCCGACACCGTCTTTACGAATATATATTTGAACTTGGTGGAAGCGATCTTGTATATGCGTAAAACCTACTTTTCCTTTTACGCGTTTTGTCATGATACGTCCAGCAACAGCTACTTCTATTGCAGCTTCTTCTAATTCTTCTTTTGTTTTCCCTTCATATTGGGTTACGATTTCTTCTGGGCTAATGGTACGAACGAACTTGGCGCCGAATGGATCTATACCTTCTGCTCGTAGTGTATCTAGCTTCTCACGACGTACAATTAGCTGATCGTTTAGTTCTTCATGGTTCTCGTTGGACATATTTGACACTCCTATTCTTTTCAATTTATACAGATAGTTTCATTATACGCTCAATTGGGTTGACTTTTCTAGTTTTATTTAAAAAAAGTTACCTCTGTTTGTGATGAGGCAACTTCAAGACTGGGTTAAAAAATCGGGTTATTGATTTGCTAGCGCCTTTTCCTCGTATTGATTGACGAAACCTCTTAGAATTGCTTCCATCTCAGCGTATTCTGTTGCTTGATTTGCCGCAACTTTAGCACGCGTACTTCCACGGGCGCCTTTTAGGTAGTAAGCTGCGTGTTGACGGAATTCGCGAACAGCGATTTTTTCATTTTTTATATCGATAAGACGGCGTAGATGAAGCAATGCTGTTTCAATTTTTTCTCGTGGTTCTGGTTCTGGGAGGAGCTCACCTGTTTCTAAGTAGTGAACCGTTCTATAAATCATCCATGGATTGCCGAGTGCGGCACGGCCAATCATGACTCCATCCGCCCCGGTTTGCGCTAAGATTGCTTTCGCGTCTTCTGGTGTTTGGACGTCCCCATTGGCCATAAACGGGATGGAAATGTTCTTTTTAACCTCTGCTAGGACATTCCAGTCTGCGCTACCTTCATACATTTGTACGCGGGTACGTCCGTGCATGGCGATAGCACTAGCTCCTGCGCGTTCTGCTGCTTGAGCATTTTCAATAGCAAACATGTGCTCTGAATCCCAACCGATACGCATTTTCACGGTAACTGGTTTATCGACAGCGTCCACCACGGAAGCAACCATGTCATATACTTTATCGGGATTTAAAAGCCATTTTGCGCCCGCTTCACATTTGATGATTTTATTGACCGGGCATCCCATGTTGATGTCGATGATATCTGCAGTTGTATTTTCTGAAACGAACTTAGCTGCTTCTACTAAGGTATTTTTTTCACCACCCGAAATTTGCAAGCTTAGCGGTTTTTCTTTTTCGTCGATATAGAGCATGTCGAGTGTTTTGGCATTGCGTTGCGCAATTCCCTTATCGCTAATCATTTCGCAGCATACAAGTCCTGCACCGAATTCTTTGACCGTTAGACGGAACGCAGAGTTTGAAATCCCAGCCATCGGAGCAACGACAACTCTATTTTTAATAGGTACATTGCCAATTTTCCACATAAAAAATGTTCCTTCTTTCTTGAAATAAAATAACCGCGAACCCATTATTTCATGATGTCTGCGGTTTTATTTCTTCTTTAAAATAGTATTGTTATCGTAACACATCTAGCAAAAAGCGCAAGTGCCAATTTTACCAGACTAACTCGATATTCGTTTGGCGAATCCCTTGATCTGCTAAAACTTCTTCTCGCATAAGTGGTGCGGCAACATCTGGTGCGATTTCCTGTAATGGAATCATGACAAATGCCCGTTCTATCATTCTTGGATGCGGTAACTCGAGGGTTTCACTTCTCTGGGTTATGTCTTCATATAGAAGTAAATCGATATCGATAAGACGCGGACCCCAACGGATAAGTCGGATACGGCCTAGCACAGCCTCAATATCCAGCCCTTTTTGTAACAGTGATTCCGGATCTAGTGACGTTTGTATGGATACCGCGATATTTAGAAAAGCATCTTGATCCTCGAAACCTACTGGGTCAGTTTCGTATACGCTTGAAACTTGATTAATCGTTATTTCCGACTCTGCTTGCAGTGCTTTTAAGGCATTTTCTAGATTCTCTTTACGATTTCCGATGTTCGTTCCAATTGATAAATACGCTTTATTCAATTTCGCCACTCCTTGTTCGCGTTATTTCGACCGCGACAGAATGATAGTGCCCAGGAATTGGTGGGTTCGGCTTAATTACTTTGACAGTGATTTCTTTTAAAAGAGGATATCCCGCTAAAACTTCTGTCGCTATTGTTTCTGCAAGCGCCTCGATTAGTTGGAATCTCTGGTTTTCAGTAATTTCTTTGACTGTTTCATAAACCTCAGCATAGCTTACTGTATCACTTACCTCGTCGCTTTTACCTGCTTTTTCAATCGATAAACCTAGTACGAGTGAGACAATAAAGCTCTGGCCTAATGTATTTTCTTCCGGCATGACGCCGTGATAACCATAGAAAGCTAGTTCATTTAAATAAATTTTATCCATTTTAAAAAGTTCCTCCTTATTTATTCGGCACTTCAACATTGCCTAAAATCGCTTCTGTCATCGCAATCATGCGAGCAATCGGTTTCACATCATGCACTCGGAAAATTGTACAACCTTTTATCTGGCCATAAACAACAGTCGCGCCTGTCCCTTCCATTCGTTCGTCTACCGGTAAATCAAGTACCAAGCCGATTGTAGATTTACGGCTCGTTCCTAATAAAACTTCATAACCGAGCGCAACTATTTCATCAATTCGTCGCAAAACTTCTAAATTCTGTGCTGGTGTTTTAACAAAACCAAAGCCTGGATCAATCAAAATATGGTGATTTGGCACCCCTGCATCTTTGGCTATTTTAATACTTCCCTGCAAATCTTCCTTTACATTTTCAAAATAGTCATCGTAGTCGTGATTCGTACGATTATGCATTAAAATAATCGGTGCTGCGAAGGTGGCTGCTATCTTTGCTATTTCTGGATCTTTTTTCGCGCCCCATTGATCGTTAATGATATCAGCGCCCGCTTGAATTGCTGCAAGTGCCACCTCTGACTTCCACGTATCGATAGAAATCCATACATCCGGCAAAACCTCGCGAACAGCTTTAATAGCAGGGATAACACGTTGCAACTCCTCATCTATAGATATTTCGCGATGACCCGGTCTGGTCGATTCACCGCCAATATCAATAATCGTAGCACCGTCTTGTATCATTTGGACAGCTTTATCTTTTATTTCTTGTTCCGTTATGTAACTACCTCCATCTGAAAATGAATCTGGTGTGACATTCAGAATCCCCATGATCATTACAGGATGTGACGTTTGCCATAATTTGCTCAATGAAACCACCTCTTTTAATACTAGTATAGCATGAATCTACATATTACGAGGTCCACATACCCTTTAGAACGCAACAAAAAACCAGCGTGGAAAAGGGAGTAACCACGCTGGTCAAAAAGGGAGTGTTAAGTATTCATTTTAAAAAGGGAAAAAATGAAACTTAGTCTTACTTGTTGTTAGCTTATGATTCTATAATACGCGACAAAAACAAAATTTTAGTGAGTTTTGTGTTAGAATTTGATGAGAAAACACTGGAATGATTAAACTGGTCGTTGAAGCTGGATCCAGAGGCGCAAAATACCAACAACAAAAAAACTGATGCCACTACTCCTCTAGACGTCACAACTTCAAAAAAGCAGATACAGTTAGCACCAGCTCACTTCACAATCTCCGAATCCTCAGATACAGCACCATCACTATTCACCGAAACCACAACAAAATACTTCCCTTCTCCCGCCTCAGCCACGATACTCTTTCGCTCCGTTGCCGCCACACTAGCTATCTTCACTTTTTTCTCGCTCTCTACTTGATAGATTCGGTACCCAATAATATCGGGCGCTCTATTGGCACACCATGTAATCGTATCACCTATACGCTTTACATTGGTCGGTGGTCGCGGTATTTCTTTTGCCATTGCGCTGTCATTTACTAGTTTAGCCGTTACCACTAAGCGATCGATATGTGTTCGCCGTTCGGTGTCAAATGTTCCTGTGCATGTGATAAGGTTTAGCAACCTGTCTGTTGATGAACCAAATATCTGGTCAATCGGCGCCTTCTCAGCCAAATAACTTTTTTTCGTTTGGGTAGCAAATGTTAATGTTCGGCCAGTTTTGTCTGTTAGCAAAATTTTATCGCCTGCCTGCAGTTCTTTTAGATAGAAAAATACGGCGGGCCCTTTTTTACTGTCTACATGTCCAGCAATGACAGATTTCCCTCGGCTTCCCGGCTTATAGCCAGGATTATACCATCCAGCTTGAACGGTATTGTTCGGAACTTCCATCTGACCATTAGCTGTTTTTCCAACTTGTATCACTGCGGTGTCGACTTGAATCGCAGGTATTTCGATTCGAGCCGGAATAATGCCTGTTTGGTTTTTCTGTTTTGCGATTCGGATAGCATCGATTTCTCCTTGCTGACTTGCGTAGATTGGAAACTCGGCGATTCGGCTTGTGATTTTGCCTGTCGTCGGTTGCTCATCATGCTTCACTTGAATCGTGGGCTCGTTTTCTGGTGCAAATGGATGCAATGCGAATGCCAAGATTATAATCGCTAGGATCGCAGTGATACTTGTTAGAAAAATTTTCATGGTTTTCACCTCATTTTATTGGCGGTGTTGCTTCTTTTGTTGGCGGAAAATGATGAATCCGGCTCCGGCAAGGATAATTCCACTGAGACTAATCCAAATAGCTAGGTTATTATTCGTTTGTTCGCTACCGCCCATTCCTGTGTTCGGCATACTTGTTGGCATCGTATCGCTAAATTTGTCTGGGGATTGGGTTACGATTGCGCCTCCAAGGTTTTCACCAATGCCCGACATTAATTTATAGCCTTCGCGATAAGATGCGTATGAACCTGCATAGTCCCCAGAAACATATTTATCAAACGTGTCTGTTACCGTTGTTTCGTGTTGTGTTACTGCGGCGATAGCATCTTTGGCTGGAAGATTACCATCTGTAGCTGTTGCAAGGAAATTACCGAAGTCATTGGCAAACGTGTTGGTGAGTCTTGTTTTATCTTTTTGTTCGTTATCGGTATTTTTAGCTACGGTCGCTGCTGCTAGATCAGCCTGGGCATTGATATGGTTCGTAGTCCAAAGTTTTTCAAATTGATTGCCTGCATCTGCGCCGTAAATCGATGTGAACGCGGCTTTGAATGCAGCTGTGTTCTGATCTTGAGCCCAGTTGACGTAATCGTAGTCTGGATCGCCATCATAACCCTTTTCCATGCTCAAAGTTGCTAAAGCAAAATGTTCGCTTCCGAGCATTGTTAGAGCTGAACGTAAGTCGGCTGCGGCTGTATCTGGTTTGGTGTTATCAAATTTATCTGGATTTTGCGATACAATGGCTCCTGAAATTGCTTTTCCAGCGCCGAAAATTTGTTCAAATCCTGCTAAGTATGTTTTATAGGCTCCTTCGTAATCTTTTGCGACGTATTGGTCAAATACTTGTTGCACGTCCGCTTCATGTTCGGCAAGTGCTTGTTTGGCACCTGCTTCCGGTAATTTCCCACCTGTTGCTGTAGATAGGAAGGCTGCCATGTCATTTACGAATTTGTCTACTTCTTTTGTCGCTGCGTCTTGGGCTGCTTTATCGCCATCTTTCACGGCTTGTGCGTAGTCGTCGGTTGCTGCATTATGCGGCGCGAAGATAGCTTCAAATTGTTTGCCGCCTTCTTCACCGTATACGGATGCAATTGCTGGTTCCATATCTTTTGCGTTTTGGTCCAACGCTTTTGCTGCTTCTGGCGCTGCTTTATTGCCATCATATGTTTTAATCATCGTGTCCACTGCTAATGCGTAGTGTTCCGATAATAAGTAATCGAATGTTGCTCTCAAATCAGATGCAGGTGTTTTGACTGTTGGTGTTGTTTCTGCCGCATATGCCCCCGTTGCTGGTGAAACTATTAATACCAAACCTAATACTGGCGCTAACCATTTTTTCTTTTTCATTTTTCCCACTCCTTTGATTTGTTTTACATATAGCTTACGAAGCGAATTTGGAAATGGATCACTTTTTTTAAAATTATTTTATTTTCTGATCCAAAGCGGTTTTTCGTTCGTTAGTTTCTATAGAAGGACTTTTTCCAAAAGAATGTGCTATCCTTGTATTACCTTGGAGAAAGGGGGATGAATATGCCTGAAAATGATGCAGCCCTTTATGAACGTATTGGGCAAGGCGATAAGTCGGCGCTTGAGGAACTCTATGATCAATATCACAAATTGGTGTTTTCTTTTGCATACCGAATGACGGGAAATAAAGAGCAGGCGGAGGAAGTCGTGCAGGAGGTTTTTATGAAGCTTTGGGTAAAACCTGGCCTGTATGATCCTTCGAAGGGGAAATTTGCATCGTGGTTGCTAACGGTGACGCGAAATCTCAGTATTGACCTCATGCGTAAACAGAAAGAAGTCCCTTACGAACTGCAAGAAGAACGGGGAAAATTAGCGGATGATGAGCCAACACCAGATGAAATATTGGAATGGAAGGAGAAAAAAGAGATCTTGAAGCAAGCTATCGGGCATTTGAAAGAAAATCAACAAGAAATGATTCACTTGTTTTATTTTAATGGTTATTCTCAGCAGAAAATTGCGGATCATTTTGGTATACCGCTTGGGACTGTGAAGGGGAGACTACGGCTAGCCTTGCAACATTTGCGAGCGACGCTGGATACGAATGGAGAGAGGAGGGATTTGGATGAGCGAGCGTGATTATAGTGCGCAAGTTTTGGATTATATCAACGGGGATTTGAGTGCGGATGCGCGACTTGATTTTGAAGCGGCGATGGAACGGTTGCCGGATTTGAAGGCAGAAGTTCTTGAACTCGAGGCTTTGATGGCTGATTTGCCTTACTTGTCTGAATCCGTGACTCCTCCTGACGGTATGAAGGAGCGTGTGTTGGGGAATGTATTTGTGCAGGAGCAGGAGAGTGTGACGCCAGACGTAGTGAAAATAGCGAATGTTGTGCATAAACGGAAACGGCGCTGAGTGATTCCTAGTTTGGTTGCTGCATTGGTTATTTCATTGGCAGGGAATTTCTATGTGATTGCAACGCGTGACCAAGATACGAAGCAGGTTACGGAGGATACGGATGTTACGAAGACTTCGAAGGCCTTGCAAGCTTCTGAAAACGTAACAGCTAGCGCAACGGCTTCGTTGATTCAAAAAGGGGCGCAAAATACGCTGGTCATACAGGCTCAGGATTTAAGTCGTTTAAGTGGCGCTGAATGTTATCAGGTTTGGTTATTGTTTGATGGAAAGCCTACGCGAGCCGGGACTTTTATAGCGAACGATGACGGGCATGGTGGTGTGATTCATTCTATTCCTGCGGACGCGAAATTTGATACTGTTGCGATTACGATTGAACCAGATAATGATAGTCAGACTCCGAAAGGACCAATTATTTTGAGTACAAATTTATGAACAACTTGAAAGGTGCTACGGTGCCTTTTTTGTTTGGGCGTTTTTTATTAGATGTAAGTTCGTGTTTTTTCTGTTGCTACTTATTTGTCTCTAGTTATTCTTTAGTCGTTACATAAGAACAATTAGTGGCGCTTTATTCTCATGCATACTGGTGTTCTAATTCAGCAAAGGACGCTTCAAACACAAAAAAGACAACGCGTTGGTGACACGCTGCCTCTTCCTTTCCATCACGAGGAAGTAATGGAAATTGACTTATTTGTTGTGGTCTTACAAGTACTATATTACCGCACGCTCACGAAATTTTACTGTGTTTTGTGTTAGAAGTTTATGAGATTTATTCGAAATTGTATAAGGCTGTACTCAAATAACGTTCGCCATTACTTGCGACAACTGCCAATACTTTCTTACCTGCACCTAATTCTTTCGCTAATTTTAGTGCTGCAAAAATTGTTGCTCCTGATGAGATTCCTACTAGTATCCCTTCTTTTTTTGCAACTTCACGGGCTGTTTCTAACGCATCTTCACTGGATACTTTGAGAATACCATCGTATACTTTCGTGTCTAATGTGTCTGGTATGAACCCCGCTCCGATTCCTTGGATTTTATGTGGAGATGGTGCGTCACCTGAGAGTACTGCGGATTCTTCTGGTTCTAATGCATAGATTTTAATGTCTGGATAGTTTTTCTTTAGCACGTGTCCTGCTCCGGATACGGTTCCTCCTGTCCCAACGCCTGCGATAAATGCGTCTAAACCGTCTTTACCGAATGCTTCAACGATTTCTGGACCTGTTGTTCGCTCATGAACGGCCGGATTCGCTGGATTATGGAATTGTTGTGGCACGAAATAAGCGTGTTCCTTCGCAAGCTCGTCTGCTTTAGCAATCGCGCCTTTCATTCCATCAGGACCAGGCGTTAAAACTAGTTCTGCACCGTATGCTTGAAGTAATTTGCGACGTTCTAAACTCATCGTTTCTGGCATTACAAAAATCGCACGGTACCCTTTAGCAGCAGCTACCATCGCAAGTCCAATCCCTGTATTCCCACTCGTTGGCTCAATGATTGTATCTCCTGGCTTTAGCGCACCAGACCGCTCTGCATCTTCAATCATTGCGTTTGCTATCCGATCTTTTACGCTACCACCTGGATTTTGAAACTCCAATTTTACATATACGTCCGCACTTCCCGCTTCTGGCAATCGATTCAGCTTCACGATAGGCGTTTTTCCGATCAAGTCTGTAATTGAGTTTACAATTTTCATTTTCTCAACACTCCTTCTCTATTCTCTCCTCTAATTTAATCAATTCCGAGTCATTTTGTCAAACTTAAAAGGTACCCCATCACTGGGATACCTTTTAACGCTTATTTCGCTTCTTCGTAAAACACTTCCAACTCTGCTTCATCAAAATGATATTTGTTACGACAAAAATGACATTCTGCCTCAGCGCCGTGATCTTCTTCAATCATCTGGCGAATTTCGTGTTTCCCTAAAGAAATAATCGCATTGCCAAAACGCTCTTTAGAACAATTACACTCAAAAACGACTGGCATTTTTTCAAGAATTTGTAGGTTTTCTTCTCCACCAGCAAGCCTTGCCAAAATTTGTTCTGGCGTCTCACCTGCTTCTATCAGTCGGGAGATAGTTGGGCAATCTTTCAGGTTTTTTTCGATTTCATCAATGATTGCATCGTCAGCACCTGGTAACAGTTGCAACATGAAACCACCTGCGGCTTCGATTGTATCATCAGGATTTACAAGCACACCTACGCCAAGCGAGGAATTAATTTGTTCAGACTTGGCGAGGTAGTACGTATAATCTTCACCTATCTCACCGGAAACAATCGGCACTTGTCCTGTGAAATTAGTACGCAAACCGATATCTTTCACAACTCCTAGAATTCCTTCTGTCCCAACTCCGCGACGGACGTCTAGTTTTCCAAATTCATTTAGTTCACTGAAATGCACATGTGGATTCGTTACGTATCCGCGAATTTGGCCTTGTGTATTGCTATCTGTGATGATGGGACCAATTGGACCATTTCCTTCTATTTTTACAGTTACTTTTTGGTCTTCCTTTTGCATCGCGCCCATAAATAGTGTCGCTGTCATGGATCTACCCAGCGCTGCGGAAGATACTGACCATGTGTCATGACGACGCTGCGCCTCACCTACTGCTTCTGTTGTTCTTGCAGCATAAGCACGGACATTTCCGCCATACGCTAATGCTTTTACTAAATAATCACTCACTATCATTAACTCCTTTATTATTTAATTGATTTCGTTCATATAAAATTCGTAGCCCTTTTAATGTTAAAAATGGATCTACGATATCCGTTATATCCGATTTCCCACTGATCAGCCTCGCGAGTCCTCCTGTTGCAACGATTGTTGGTTCTGTATTCGTCTGTTCTTTCATTGCTCTCACAATACCTTCGAACTGACCAATAAAACCGTAATAAATCCCAGCTTGCATCGATGTAACAGTGCTTTTACCAATGACCTTAGGCGCTTCCGTAATATCAACGCGTGGTAGTTTTGCAGCACGGTTGTAAAGCGCTTCGGTCGAAATCATAATGCCTGGAGCAATCGCCCCACCGTGATAACGTGATTTCTCATCGATATAGCAAAAAGTTGTCGCAGTTCCAAAATCCACGATAATCGCCGGTGCCCCGTATTCTTCGATAGTCGCAACCGCGTTAACAATACGATCAGAACCGACCTCGCGCGGATTATCAACTTGTAGATTGAGGCCAGTTTTGATGCCAGGTCCAACAACAAGAGGCCTGATTTCGAAGTATTTGTAGCACATCGCCTCAAGAGAATGCATAATAGGCGGGACAACTGATGAGATGATAATACCCTCGATAGCTTTCGGCGAGATATCACCATATTGGAAAAAATCAAGAACCATCATACCTAGTTCATCTGATGTGCGGTGTCGATCCGTCGTCATCCGCCAGTGCCTGCGCAATTCCTTATCTTCGTAAACACCAATCGTGATGTTCGTATTCCCAACATCGATGACTAAAATCATGTCACTCACCATCCTTTTGTGATTTTTCTAGAGTATCATAACATGGATTTAAAGAAAAGCCGAGTAATTTGTCTTATTTTGACCAATGCGATTGAAAAGCTGAAGAAGCCCGTTTAGCCCTGAAAAAAATTGTTAGGGGGCGCATTAAAAGTCCTCCTTTGACTTTTAGGGAGGCCACGAAATTTTCGAAGGGCTGGCTTCTGAAGCTGGATCCGAAGGCGCATCACATGATGCACTACATGGTTTACATGCTCGCTTTGCTCTCATGCATATTGAGGTTCTCCTGCTTCTCGCTTCTGGTTTGCCTTTCCTTTTGTTCAGAACTCTGCTTTGTAAGAACCGCTGATGGTTTACATGCTCGCTTTGCTCTCATGCATATTGAGGTTCTAACTCAGCGGAGGACGCTTCGTAAGAACCTCAACAAAAACCAGCACACAACTATCATGTACTGGTTTCTCATCTTACTTATTCGCCTTTTTTATCATCATTTGGCGTTTTTTCAGCATCTGGTGCTTCCTCAGTCACAACCTCTTTCGGCTCTTCTGATTCTGCGTCTTTCTCTGCTTTTTCTTGTTTATCTGCATAATCCCAAATCTTATCGTTCTTCGCTTCTTCAGCAATCTCTTTCTTCTCTTCTTCAAAAGATTTTGGTGTTACGTCGTCTTTTTCGGAAGGGAATTCTGACATTTGCTCATCAGCGTCCATTTCAGATGGTAAAACACCATCGTCATATAGCGAACGGATTTGGCGTGCGTCTAATGTCTCCACTTCAAGCAACGTTTCCGCAATAAGCGTATGTTGCTCTCTATGTTCTTCAATAATCGTTTTCGCACGGTCATAACAGAAACGAATTAGGCTCTGAACTTCGGTATCAATTTCATATGCGATCTTATCGGAATAGTTCTTACCACTTCCAAAATCTCTGCCCATGAATACTTGATCGTTACCTGATGCGAATTGGAGTGGGCCAATCTTATCGCTCATACCCCATTCTGTCACCATCCGGCGCGCGATTTGTGTCGCACGTTCGAAGTCATTGCTTGCGCCTGTCGTTACTTCACCAAATTCGATTTCCTCGGCAACGCGTCCACCTAAGAGACCAGTAATACGATCCATTAGCTCGGCTTTTGTCATTAGGAAGCGATCTTCTTTCGGTAGCATAACAGCATACCCACCTGCTTGCCCACGTGGAACAATTGTTACTTTGTGTACTACTTCGGCTTCATCAAGTACCATCCCAACGATTACGTGACCACTTTCATGATACGCAACAGTTCGGCGTTCTTTGACTGAAATAACACGATTTTTCTTGGCTGGGCCAGCAATAACTCGATCACTTGCCTCATCCAAATCTTTCATATCGATTTCTTTCTTATTGGCACGTGCGGCAACCAATGCTGCTTCGTTCAATAAGTTCTCTAAATCGGCACCAGAGAATCCTGGCGTGCGTTGTGCAATTGCTTTTAAGTCTACACTTTTTGCAAGTGGTTTATTGCGTGCATGAACTCGAAGTACAGCTTCACGTCCTTTAACATCTGGACGATCTACCATAATCTGACGGTCAAAACGACCTGGACGCAGTAACGCTGGATCAAGTACGTCGGCGCGGTTTGTTGCAGCAATGATAATGATTCCTTCGTTACCGCCGAAACCATCCATTTCTACAAGTAATTGGTTCAATGTTTGCTCACGTTCGTCATGTCCGCCGCCCATTCCTGCGCCACGTTGACGTCCTACAGCATCAATTTCATCAATAAAGATAATACATGGAGCGTTTTTCTTCGCGTTTTCGAATAAATCGCGGACACGGCTTGCACCGACACCAACGAACATTTCTACGAAGTCCGAACCACTGATTGAGAAGAACGGTACGCCTGCTTCACCGGCTACTGCACGGGCAAGTAATGTTTTACCTGTACCTGGAGGACCTACGAGTAAGACCCCTTTAGGAATACGTGCGCCAAGTTCGGCAAATTTGCGTGGATCTTTTAGGAAATCAACCACTTCTACTAATTCTTGTTTCTCTTCATCTGCACCTGCTACATCAGTGAAGCGGACTTTATTCTTGTCGTCGTTATAAAGTTTGGCTTTACTTTTACCAAAGTTCATAACTCGACCGCCACCGCCGCCACCTTGTGCTTGGCTCATCAAGAAGAAGAACAGGATAAAGATAATAACAAAAGGAATGATGGAAGTGAAGAACGTAATCCAACCACTATTTTGCTTGGCAGGTACAACATCCATCTTCACATCATTTTTGTTAGCTAAATCTGTAATTTGTGCTGTTAATTGATCATTGGCAATCGCATAAGTCGTGAATTTCGTTGTAGACTGATCTTTCCCAACTTTGCTATCCGTTTTTTCTGCTTTCTTCAGTTCTCCATTAATCACATACACGCTGCGATCCGGTTGCATAGAGAATGATTTGATTTGATCGTCATTCATTTTCGTGATGAATTCATCATAGCTGATTTCTTTCGCAGACTCACTATTGTTATTAAAAGTGGCAACGATTCCTATGATGACAAGGAAAATGATAACGTAAAATATGGCGTTTCTAAAAAAGCGATTCATTCCTTACCTCCTCCCACGTAAGAGCATGGATTGCATCTTTACAGTTAGGTTGATTCTCCCTTTTTGCTGTAAAAACTAATCCGCCTTGTGTTTCTCTCACGAAGACTTTCTATTAAAAGCATGGTTTATTATTATTCCTCAAATAGGCATATTGAGCTAAAAACTAAGACTAATGATAGCATAACGATTTGCAATTTCCCAATGATTTGCATGTAGTTGGATATGATTTTTTGTTACAGGAAAATTTTAACGTAGAATAGCTACCTTTGTGCCTTGTTTTCTATATGTTAACAAATTTAATTCATTTTGTGAACTAAATCAATCTGCATAAATTTCTGGTTTCAAGACTCCGATGTATGGTAAATTACGATATTTCTCTGCAAAATCAAGGCCATAGCCAACAACGAATTCATTTGGAACGATAAATCCGACATAATCAGCATCAATATAGACGTTTCGTCCCTCTGGCTTATCTAGCAGCGTTACTAGTTTTACCGATTTTGCTT
Organism: Listeria rocourtiae subsp. hofi; assembly: GCF_963575615.1. Lineage (NCBI taxonomy): Bacteria > Bacillati > Bacillota > Bacilli > Caryophanales > Listeriaceae > Paenilisteria > Paenilisteria rocourtiae. The sequence goes on from NZ_CAUYTL010000028.1 coordinate 15,031, forward strand.
TGCGGTATTTTAGCAGATCTACTAAATAGCTCAGCGTTCTTCCGCTATCAATAATATCTTCCAAAATTAGTACGTCACGTCCCTCAACTGATGTGTTTAGGTCTTTGATGATTTTTACTTCACCGGTTGAAACAGTACCATTACCGTAGCTTGATACATCCATGAAATCCATTTCCAAATATGTATCTACTCTCTTTAGTAAATCGGTCATGAATGGTGTTGCGCCTTTTAGTACACCGATGACTAGCGGGAAGCGACCGTCATACTCTGCTGTCAGTTCCTTTCCTAATTCCAAAATCTTCTCTTGGATTTCATTTTCGCTAATCAACACTTTTTGAATATCGTTGTGCATGCTTTTGTTTCCTCCTAAATTACGATGATATCTTATTATATATTGCTTTATTTCACGGCTAGGCTTTGCTTGATGAATCGATGCCTGAACGCCTGGAATCCATAAAATTTCACCTGAATAGTCTGTCACAATTGGCCATGTATCACGTTTATGTTTCGGAATTTTAGCATCGATGAAAATTGATTTGAGCTTCCGTGTGCCTCCTTGTGTTTTCATCCGATCACCGTTCATTCGACCTCGTATAATGAGTGGCAACTGTATCGCATCCTGATTCACAATCATACCGTCTAGCCCCGCCGTCTGCACAACAGAACTCTTGGTCTTAATCCGAATCTCTGCGCCATCAGCAAGCGTCACACGATCACCATCATATAATTGGTGATAGAAATCCCGCACCTTCTTGCTGGACTCGCCATAAAAGAAATCTAATTCCGTGTATGCTCGCCTCACAATTAAACTATTTGGTAAATGAATCACACCTGATGGATTTGCTTCCCGATTTAATCGTAAAATCTGATCTACGTGCCCCGCCGAAATAAGTGACATGTTATCCTTGTACAGATGTCTTAATAGTAAATGAATTGTGCGTCGTTGTAAAGGTTTGGGCAGGTTATTCCATTCCAATAAAGAAAGTTTTACCTCAGTTTCTCTATATTCCGTCATATCTCGTAACGCCTGTTCTGCCAGCTCATTCAAAAACTGGAAATCTTCGGTTGTTTCTTCTGAAAAACGCCTGAACTGCTCATCAACATGAAGATTTTCTTGTTTCAAAAATGGCAACAATGCTTTGCGATAGCGATTACGGGTATACGTGTCCTCTTGGTTCGTCGCGTCCTCTAAATAAGGAACTTCCTGCGCTCGACATAAATTCACTATTTCACTTTTTGTTAACGGTAAGAATGGACGGATAACCCGTCCATTGACAAATTCGCGTTTCGGCTGCATCCCTAGCCAGCCAAGATCCGAGCTCCCACGAACAAGTCGCATCAATATCGTCTCCATCTGATCGTCTGCATGATGCGCCAAGACTAATTTTGTGCAGTGATACTTCCGCATTAGCCCTCTAAAAAAGGAATAGCGGTATTTGCGTGCTGTCTCTTCAATTCCTGTTTTCTCCTGCTTTGCTAAATGTCTAATATCCAGTTGTGTCGATTCAAAATGAATGCCATAAGTCTCACAAACATCCGCGACAAGCTGTTCCTCATCTGCAGATTCCGCGCGCAACCCGTGATTGACATGTGCCACTATAATCGACTCTTTTGGCACCAATTTCGTTTGAATCAAAAAATGAAGCAACGCCATCGAATCGGCACCACCAGAAACAGCGACGAGCAAATGGTCATTTGGGTTGATAAGTTGATGCTTAGCTATAAACGTCATTACTTTTTCGCGAGACATCATCTTTAATCAACCTCTCTCATCGTCAAAATCAGGCAAAAAAAGGAGTTGTACCTAAGCCAAGTAAATCAGACTTTAGTTGACTTTGAACAGCTCCTATAAATTCACTATTTATGATTAGCTACGTTTCGCGCCACGTCCGCCACGTTTGGACTCGGTTTGACGTTTCAAGGTAGATAAACGGTCTTCACTATCTTTTAAGAATTTAGACATCTTATCTTCAAAATTCTCTGGCCGTACTGGTTCTGCAGCTTTTTTATTGTATTTTGGTTTACGAGGTCCGTTATTATAACTTCTCTCTGGGCGTTCTGGACGTTCTGGTTGATCAACAGCTTTACGAATCGATAGACCAATTTTGCCATCGTCACCGACATTCATTACTTTCACAGTGACTTCATCGCCGACTGTCAAAATATCATTGATGTCCTTCACATAATTATCCGCAACTTCACTAATGTGAACAAGACCTGTCTTGCCACCTTCCAATTCAACAAACGCCCCAAAATTAGTAATCCCAGTAATCTTCCCTTGTAACTTGTTGCCTACTTCAATCGACATAAAACAATGCTTCCTCCTTAAAATTTCACTCTACCCTTAATTATAGCTCATATAAAAAGAGTGTCAATTACACGAAACTTTTTTCGCAAATTAATTGGACGACTCTTTCTTCTTATCGTTTTCGTCAGGAATATTGAAGATGATTTCCCCCTTCTCAGAAAGGAAATACTCACTCCTAGCCAGTTTCGCGATGTAGTCATCATCATGTAATTTGTTAATCGTGCTCTTTAGTTCTTTCTGATTTTGCGCTACTGCGAGTGCTTTCTTATCTAGTTCTACTTTCTCTATTTCCTTGGCGTGTAGCAAACTCACTTGTTGTGAGTAAACATACACAAGTCCACCACTAACAACCACCATGACAGCGGCTAGCATTAACAACCTACGAAATAATGCGACTCTTCTGCGTGATTGTTGCTTCTTCATAGTGGTTTCATCTTGTACGTAACGATTATTCAATCTTGTGACAGTACGCTGATCTCTTTTCACACATCATCCCTCATTTCTTTAGCGTTAATTTAGTTACTAGCTTTAATTAAAAAGGCTAGCTGTGATGCACTTTTAAAAATTGGTTCCTGCTTAAAATGATACCAATATTTCAGGCTTTTGTCCATTGGTATCCGTTATTTTGATGATCTTTTTTAAGCACATTTGTTCTATTTGTTTGCATATTTTATTTTTTTGTGCTTTATGGTCTGGCCATTTGTCCCTAGCTTAGCTCCTTTTGTTCATAAAATATATCTTTCTGAGCATGAGAGCTTCTGTAATAATGAGCAAAAACAAGCATGAAACTATCGTGAAAATCACAATTCCTGTAGAAAAAAGTTAATTTATCTCCTAATTTCTAAAAAAGGCTTGCAATGATAATCATCACAAGCTTTCGTTGTACTATTACTTTTTCACTGTTTTTTTGAATTCAAACTTTTCCATCCATCCCTTTTTACGTTTCAAGTTCACATAGCCAATAACCGCGAAGACAAAAGCACCCAAAAAATCGACAAATAAATCTTCCATTGTATCGGTCATAGCTTCAGTCCCAGCTAATTTTGTTCCGTCTTCTAGCATCGTCTTTTGCATGTTCATACCTAGCCATCTATCTGAGGCGAATTCATAAAACTCCCAGATAACACCTAGCGTTACGGCAAAACATATAGCAAATAGAGCTACAAATGCCGGACTTAAATTCATCGTTGTTCGCTCATCTTCGTTTAGGAACGATATAACAGAAAATCCAAGCGCACCGAGCATAGCCCCACTAAACGTATGCAAAATAGTATCCCAGTTTGGAATTAAGTAATAGAAGCTTTGAACTTCCCCAAGATAAATCGAGCAATATAAGAAAATAATAAAGACAAGATACATGTTTCCTGGGATTTCAAATTTAAATCTGCGTCCAAGAATCGCCGGTAAAAACATTGCAACAAGCCCAAGAATACATTGACTAACCATCAACGAATAATCACTACGCGTTGGTTCCCCTGCCGGCGTTCCTGTTTCTGGCGTCGTCATTACATTGTAGATAGAAAATATCAATGAGATTAATAGTGATACAAAAACAAAAATTGCAATGATTTTTGTCCAATTCCATTTTTTGGATTTCTTCAAATGTATTAGCCTCCCTTTTTCACGTCATTTGTTCATTATAATAACATTTTTCATAAAAGGAAAGTTTAAACTTTTTATAGATCAATTAAGTTCTTTTTAATTGCATATTTTACAATTTCAGCGCGCGTAGAAAGATCGAGCTTGCTCATGATGTTTGATTTATGCGTTTCGACGGTTTTTACGGAAATACATAGTTTATTAGCAATTTCTTTGTTTCCATAGCCAAGCGCGATAAGAGGCAGCACTTCTTGTTCGCGATTGGAGAGTTGGACATAAGAATTGCTGACTTCCTCGCCATTATTGTGCGCTAAAAATTGACGAACCAGAGCCGTCGTTACTTTCGGGTAAATATATGTTTCACCTTGTTGCAAAGCGCGGACAGCATCGAGTAGCTCATCGTCTTTAGCGTTTTTTAGAATGTAACCAGTTGCACCTAGTTTTAAAGCTCGGAACAAGTATTCTTCATCGTCATGCATCGTCAAAATAAGTATTTTAGTGAAAGGAAAGTTCTCCTTGATTCTTTTTGTTGTAACTAATCCGTTTTCTCCTGGTGGCATGCTTAGATCCATCAAAATTACGTCCGGCATATGGCGTTCGGTTTCGAGATAAGCCTCCAAACCATCTGCAGCATCAGCTACTACTGTCATATCTTCTTGTGAATTAATAACGAAGGAAAGACCACTTCTAACTACAGCGTGATCGTCTACAACGAGTACTTTAATCATATTGATTAGCCCCCTTTGGTTCGATTGGTATCCTGACAAGCACTTTGGTTCCTTTATTTGGCTCGGAGCGCAAGTCGAATTCCCCATGCAAAAGTTCTACTCGTTCCTTCATGTTCAGTAAACCTAAGCCACTGCCTTCTGCGGTGAAATGATCTGGCAAAAAGCCAATACCTTGATCGTTAATTTCCAATACAATCGTTTGTTTTGTCTTGAAAAGATAGACTTCGATTTCGTCCACATCAGCATATTTAGCAGCATTTGTGAGCGCTTCTTGGGTGACGCGATAAAGCATCGTTTCCACACTTGCCGAAAAGCGCGTACCATATAGTTCGGAAACGAAAACAACATGGACACCAAAGAGTTGCTCATAGCGCTTAAAGTAGGCTTTTAATGCCGCAAAAATTCCGAGGTCATCAAGTGCTGATGGACGTAGTTCTACAGCCATATTACGAATATCTTCTAGCGTTGTTGCAAGCATTGAGTCCATCTCGGCAATACTTGATTCGTAATCTTCTTTTTTAGTCATATATTTAATTTTGCGAAGTTCGATTAACGTGCTGAAAAGTCCCTGAGCTAAGCCATCATGAAGCTCTCTCGATAACCGCTTCCTTTCATTTTCCTGCGCGTTGATAACGTATTCAGTCATTGTTTTTTGCTTCAAAAGTTGCTCGGTTTGTTGCTGTTGCGTTAAGTTCCGCAAAAGGAGCAGGCTAATTCCAGCAGCCTCATCAATCAGCGTATAGCTCGCGCTAAATGGTATGTTCTCGCCACTTTTCACGTTCAAGAAAATTTGAAAAGCTTCGTTATCTGCTCGTTTCCGCAAAGAACAACCGAGACATGTGCGTTCTTCGAAAATCGAAGTATAGCCACCGCAATATGTGCAAAAATCGCCTAGGTTCGCCTCGTATTGGCCCAGTAAGCGATTCGCTGCAGGGTTAGACGCAATGATTTCACTTTTATCTCGCAGCAAAAAAACAGCATCGCTCATCTGTTCATAGGCTCTCATAAATAGTTCGGATGTAATTTCCATTTCGCATCATTCCTTTGTGGCTATTAGGTTTGGTTGCATCTTGTCAGCAACTTCTTGCAAGTTCGTAATCACCGGCTCTTTAATTTGAGTGACTTTCCGGTAACCCCCAAGCATCACACCTATTACCGCATCTTCTGACATGATTGGAACAGCGACAATGCTCGCTAAATTTTCGATGAGCGCGATTGGATACTCTTGAAGTGGCGCAAACCTGTCATTTTTTAAGTCTTCGGAAACCATTGGTCGCGCAGTTCGCCAAACGATTCCTGCAATACCTTTTCCAATTTGGAGAACGATTTTTTGATAGCGTTGATTTCGGTTGCCAGCGACGTATTTCCAGCGTATCTCTTTTTGCCCGTTTGCTGCAATCGCGGTGGCAATGCCGACAAAGTCTAACCCGAGTTGCAACCTAATATCAATTAGTTCATTAGCTATATCTTGCTCTTTCATTGACTTCTCATTCCTCCTTAACTACCCCTCTAGAATAACACGTGTTGGGTCGTTTTGGAATATGCGAAAGATTTCACTTATACCTAATCGATCTAATTCTTTTTGAAAAGCTAGTGCCGAAGTTCCATTATGCAAAATGACACCATCCCATTGTTGCTCGGATAGGACGCGAATAGTAATGTCATCGAATCTTGCATCATTAACAGGAAGTGCGTAGACGTGAGCGCCAAGCTCGGTATATTCACATAGCTGGTCGAATGTAACGCCGTTCTCAGCTGCTAATAAATAGCGCTTGCCAAATAGCGGCATTTGTTCAAACCAAGAGGTGGCATTACGTTCTTGGACAACGTTTCCAACGATAATCATAGCTGGATTCGCCATCGTTGTTTTCGCTAGCTCGGATTCAATAGTTGCGATAGTTCCTATTAGTACTTTTTGGCGTCCAAGTGTTCCCCATTCGATGATTGCAACCGGGAGTTCTGCAAGATTTGGTTGCTTGCTGATTTTTTCGCAAATACGCGGTAAGTTTTCGATACCCATGTAAAAAGCTAGTGTGCCACCGAGCGCGAGTGTCGTCATATCAATTTCTGTGAGAGCATTATTTTTCTGATGACCCGTTGCAAAAGTGACGTGCCCATTATGGTCGCGATGCGTTAGGGGAATTCCCGCATAAATTGCAGTTGCAGAACCTGATGTAATTCCTGGAACGACTTGATAGGTTAATCCTGCATCTGATATAGCTTTCATTTCTTCACCAACACGTCCGAAAATAGCTGGGTCCCCGCCTTTGAGACGCACTACTTTTTTACCTTGCGTGGCATTCGCAATGATTGCAGCATTGATTTGCTCTTGACGCATGATGTGATGATGTGGCAATTTCCCGCAATATAGAAATTTAGCGTCTTTTTTTGCTAAATAGAGTAGTATTGGGTTGACAAGTCGATCATAAATAATGACATCTGCCGTCTCTAAGTGACGTCGGCCTTTTAGTGTCAGAAGTCCTGGATCGCCTGGACCCGCTCCAATGAGATAGATGTTCGTCATGCGTTCGTTACCAAATAGATTTTTCCATTTTCAACTAGCGTCTCATAAGTTTTAACACAGCCTTCATCAGGCGCTGCGACCAATCCGGTTTCTAGTGAAATTTTATAGTCATGAAGTGGACAGAAAACGTCAGTTCCAGATACAGTACCTTCTGCCAAGGGCCCATTTTTATGTGGACAGCGGTTTTCAATAGCTTTCACGTTGTCATCAGATAGTCGAAATAATGCTATTTTAGCGCCATCCATGATTACTTCACACCCAATGAGTGGCATCAAACTTTCTAAATCTGCTATATAGCTTTTCTTCATCGCAGTCACACTCTTTCTACGTGATATAGTTTTTGTTTTTCATTATCTTGTAAAACTTGTTTCCATGGGTCAGTCCGGCCAGCAAGTGCCTCGTCTAGTGCAGCTTTTAGTTTTGCTTGTTCGATTGGATCGAGAATGATGCTGCTGATGTGCTCCATGCCCATTCGTTCGAGCCACGGCGCAGTCCGCTCCATATAAACACCTGTTTCACGGTAATATTGGACGAAGGCGCTACAAATGTCGAGTACTTCTTGTTCCGTCGAAACGGTGGTTAGGAGCTGTGCTTCTTTGACTTCTGTCCCGCCGTTCCCACCGATGTAAATTTGGTAGCCATTCTCCACGCAGATAATGCCGTAGTCTTTGATACCTGATTCGACACAGCTTCTTGGACAACCAGAGACACCCATTTTAAATTTATGTGGCGTGTCGACAAATTCAAATTGGCGTTCTAGCGCTTCGCCGAGTGCAAGTGCATCTTGTGTACCAAAACGGCAAAATTTCGATCCGACGCATGATTTAACGGTGCGTAATGTTTTTCCGTATGCAAAACCGGAGCGCATGTCGAGTTCTTCCCAAATTTTTGGTAGGTCTTCTTTTTTTACTCCGTATAGGCCGATGCGTTGTCCGCCTGTTAATTTTAGTAATGGGATATCGTATTTTTCAGCGACTTTGGCAATTTTTATAAGCTGTTGTGGATCTGTTTGGCCTGCATACATCCTTGGAATTACCGAATAAGTGCCGTCATTTTGGATATTGGCGTGCAGTCTTTCGTTGACGTAGCGACTTTCTGGTTCATCGGCATGTGTCTGTGGGTAAATCATGTTGAGATAATAATTGAGCGCTGGGCGACATTTCGAGCACCCTTCTGGATTACGAAACGCCAGCACATGGCGAACTTCTTTTGCGGTTTGTAATTGTTTTGAGCGGATTTGAATGATGAGTTGGTCGCGTGTGAAGTCTGTACATCCACAAATTCCAGCTGGTGCGGCGCTTACGAAATCGTCACCGAGTGTGTGTTCCAGAATGTCACCAATGATTGGTTTACATTTCCCACATGAACCACCTGCTTTTGTGTGTGCAGTTACTTCACCGATTGTTGTGAGGCCTTTGTCCGTGATCGCGCGTGTAATATCGCCTTTTGTAACGCCATTACAACCACATACAGATTCATCATCAGGCATTTCGGCAACGCTTGTACTTTCGGATTCACCCGATTTGTGAAGTAGTGAAACAAGTGTGAAATCGGTTAGTTCTTCTTCTTTTTTTAGCAGGTTATAGAGCCTGTTACCTTCTGTTGTATCCCCATAAAGCACAACACCAACTAGTTTTCCATCACGTATGAATACTTTTTTGTATTTATTTTCAATGCTGTTAAAAATAGTGACGCCTTTAATTTCGGCATTTTCTTTGATATCACCGGCTGAGAATAAATCACAACCAGAGACTTTGAGTTGGGTGAACATTTTGCTACCACGATATCCTTTATTTTCGATATCGCATAGGTAGTCTGCGAGCACCTTGCCTTGCTCATAAAGTGGCGCTACAAGACCGTATGCGATTCCATTATGTTCTGCACATTCTCCAACAGCAAAAATGGCTGGGTCAGCGGTTCTCATAAAATCATCAACTACGATGCCACGCCCAGTTGGTAAGTTGGCGTGTTGGGCTAGCTCGATTTCTGGCTTAATTCCGATTGCCATCACAACTAAATCTGTTTCGATTTGCGAACCATCTTTGAAAGCTAGGCCAGTGGCACGTGATTTGCCGAGAATTTTGGAAGTTGCTTTTTGCATAAGGAATTTCATGCCTTGCGCTTCAAGATCTGCTTTTAAAAGTTCACCTGCTTTTGCATCAAGCTGGGTTTCCATCAGCCAATCTGCAAGGTGAATTACCGTTACATCCATGCCTTGATCAAGGAGCCCACGCGCTGCCTCCAAGCCAAGTAGGCCACCGCCAATGACAGTCGCTCTTTTGTATTTCTGAGAGATTTCAATCATTTTTTCGGTATCAGCAATAGTTCGGAAACCGAGAACACCTTCTAAATCTGCACCTGGGATTGGCAAAATGAAAGCACGTGACCCGGTCGCTAAAATAAGCTTGTCGTAAGTGAGGTTGCGCTTAGTAGTTGTAACCGTTTTGGCAAGCCTGTCGATTAGAATTGCTTGTTCATTCGTATGTAGTGTGATGTTGTTGGATGTATACCAAGTTTCGTCATTGAGAATAATTTCTGGGGTTGTCATTTTGTTTTGTAGAATATTCGACAGCATGATGCGATTGTAGTTCGGATATGGCTCATCCCCGATAATGGTGATGTCGTATTTGTCTGGATTGCGGCCTAGAATTTCTTCGATTGTGCGTACACCAGCCATCCCATTGCCAATCATGAGTAATTTTTGTTTCGACATATGTTTCCCTCCTGTTTTCATGTGAACAAATGAACAATTGGTGGTAAAATTAGATGACTTAATTATACAGGGATTGGCCTACTTCTAGTATGGGGGAAAACACTGAAAAAAGCGCCTCAAATATCAGCGCTTTGTTTTAAATTTTGGAGGATTTCTGTCGTGCAAGCTGGATTCTCTCCATTTGTCGAAATCGCGATTAGATGGTCTTCTTGATGAAATGTTGCCATGTTGAAAAAGTCTGATCTAGACTTGTCAGTGCAGTCGTTAATTAGTTGATGCGTGGCTATATCCTTAGTGACTTGGGTATTAACTGCTGGATCATTCGTACAGCAGAAAATGAGAAATGCTGTTTTGATATGTGTCGATTGATATTTTTCTTGGATTCGGTAGACAGCCATCTGTTGTAACTCTTCTGTGAATGACGGGGCGACGACTGTGATGTTAGCTCCTGTCATAAGAAGACCTCGCGCTTTTCTAGTTGCAATTTTACCACCACCGATGATTGTAACGTTTTTATCGGTTAACTGTAGCAACACTGGATAGCCATCGTTCATGGTTGCGCCTCCTCAATTTTGCGAATAACTGCGGTTGCTAGTTGTTTGTCTAGTTCGAGACAGCTAGTTTCATAGAAATCCGAGTTAATTTCTGTGATCCCTGTCCGAATTTTATCAACGAGCTGGCCTGTAAAAAGAAAGTAAGGCATCCAGTAAACTGGGCTCTTTGTTGCTGTTAGTTCCGCTGCGATTCGCTTGTAGTCCGGTTCGCCGTGGAGCATGCCAAGTGTGACTTTAATGCCAAGCTCAGCGCTTAGTTTAGCAACGACATTTTCCATCTGATTCCGCGGTTCGTCGTAGGATGCGCTTCCATGAGCGATGACCAGAATTGTTGCGTTAGAGCTTGGCTTAGCATCACGAATGCGCGTGGCTGCAACCTTGACTGTTTCTAACTCTGCACCAAATGTGTCGGCAATGTGAAATGTCACGCTCGGATGCGCAGATTGTAGCTTAGCAACATGTTCTGGAATGTCTTTTGTTGCGTGCATCGCGGGAAATAACAGCATCGGCATGACTGTAATCTCCGTTGCCCCTTCTGCAATCATTGCTTCACCGACGAGTGGCAGAGATTCATCTTCTTTTTCTAGAAAAGCAATTTTTTGGCAAGATTCAGGTCTTTTCTGCATTATCTCTGCGACAAAAGCTCGAAATTCACGGTTTTTCTCGGGTAGGCGACTTCCATGGGCAACGTATAGGATGGCTTTCATTGTTTTCCTCCTCGAATGTGAAAAAAGAGCTTGAAACCTGACATGCGTCTCAAACTCGAATTTTCATTTATTCTTCATCTTTGCGTTCTTCTTTTAAAATCGTGTACATCTCTGTTGCAACTTCTTTACGGGCATTTTCTTCTAAACGATCAATGCGTGCTGTCACCGTTTTTTGTCCGAATTTGATAACAAGTTCGTCCTCTACTTTAACGTTTGTGCCTGGTTTGGCAACGACACCATTTACCGAAATACGGCCTTTTTCAGCGACTTCTTTCGCGACGGTGCGGCGCTTGATTAGTCGGGATACTTTTAAAAATTTATCTAAACGCATAGTTCCTGCCATTTTTCATCCATCCTTTGTTTGTAAAATTTATCTTTATCTTCGCACGATTAACGTAAAATTGCAACTATACCAGTCAACTTCGCCTAATTCGATTCAGGCGCAAATAGTTATTTTTTGTGAATTTTATTGGCGAGCCACATTAGCTTCGATCCAAATGGCATATAGACGAGGTCGCGAGTCGTGAGTAGTTTGAATTTGATGATGCAATAGAAAAAGATGATGCCCCCGATTAGAGCTCCTAGCAAGGCTTGGATTGCACTTCCTGTTCGGCTTGTGAGTGGCCAAGTTGCTTCCCACGTTATTGGAATAATAATCATTAATATAAACGCGAGTAGCGCCCAGCCAATCATGTGTTTGCGGATGAACGGGACTGGTAGTTGGCGCTTGAGCAGGATGTAACACATAATAAGCGTTGCCGCAAGACCGATGACGGTGGACCACGAGGCGCCGTATGTCGTGAATCGTGGCACAAGGATGGCGTTTGTAGCAATTTTGACGATAAGTCCGACGCAGACTGCAACAGCAGGCCCCGCCATATTGCCGAATCCTTGGAGAATGCTACTCATGGTTACGATTAGCGAGCTCAGGAATAGGGATAGAATGAAAATTTGTAGGACGCCGGTTCCTGCTGCGGTTTCGAAAAGCATTTGGTTTGTTGGACGCATGATAGCGATAAGACCTAGTGTTGCTGCTCCCGATAGTAGAATAGTGAGCTTGATGATGAGCAGGACGGATCGGCGTAATTCCTTTGTTTCTCCACGCGATTTTGCAGACGTAATCATTGGTACGATGGCAAGTGCGAGACCCATACACAGCACCAAACCTAGTTGTAGCAACGGCTGACCGCGATCATAAATTCCTTTTAAGCTTTTTGCAGTAGTAGCATCGATTCCGGATTCACGCATAAGGCGGTAAACTTGGAACGAGTCTAATAGTTGGAAAAGAATCAGCATCGCGCTTGTAGTACAAACGGCGATACTCTGCGCTAAAAAGCGTTTGACGAACTTCGCATTTGCCCATTTTTTTGTGAGCGTAATTTTCTCAGGCTTTTTGCGCCAATAGAAATAAAGTAGTGTACCAAGCGCTCCCAGTCCACCAATGACAGCGCCACTCATTGCTACAGCACCTGTCATATAGAGGTTCCAACCAAGCGCGGCGGCTCCTGTTGCTCCTGCGATAATGATAATAACACGCACAAGTTGTTCGATAGTCTGTGAAACCGCGGTCGGAATCATCTGTTCATGCCCTTGGAAAAAACCTCGAAAACTCGCTAAAAACGGCATTAATAAAAAGGAAAAGCTGATGACGCGAATCAGAATTGTTAGGTGGACATCACCCATAACGCGAGCGATGAATTCGGCTCCAAAGAAAATCATGAGGAAAAAAACAAGCCCCACACCCATCATAACCTGTAACGCCGATTGAAAAATTTCTTCGCGTTTCGTAACATTTTTTTCTTCAGCAATCAGTCGTGACACAATAATTGGAAAGCCCGCCAAAGCTAACGTCATCGCAATCCCATAAATCGGATAGACTTGCTGAAATATATAAAAACCAATATCCCCAACCATGTTCTGGAAAGGGATACGGTAAACCGCGCTAAGTATTTTAGATAGCAATGACGCAAGCGTTAGCCAAACAGCGCCTTTCATTAAGTTCTTCATTGTTTTTTGAGCCATCTATACGCCACCGCCTTTTCTAAAGATTAGATATTCGCTTATTCTGTGTTTGATTCTGAAACTTCTTTTTTCGCCTCTGAAAGTTTATCCGTCAAAGTTTTCAAATCAAATAGCCATTCTTGGAGTGGTTTCTTGCTGACGTTAACCGTAATTCTAAGCTGCTGACCATCCATGCCAACACCGATCTGGCGACCATATTCGCCAATAACCTGCATCACCATGTCGCCGCGCATATTTTGCGTTCCGCCTTCTGAGAACTGAATCGTAATCTTCTCAGCGTCTTGTTTTATAGACTCAATACCAACACGCATCGCATACACTTTTAGTTCAGTAATCATGAATAAATATTCCACTTGCTCCGGATATTCGCCAAATCTATCCATCATATCCGAACGCAATTCTTCCAAATCATCCATGTCAAGAACAGTCCGGAATCGCTTATACATCTCAATTTTTTGACGTCCATCTTGAATATAATGCTCGGGAATATAGGCATCAACCGTAATATCAATCTCCACAGGTACAATTTTTTCATGCTCTTCTTTAGGTTGACGTGCGGCAATTGCTTCTTGCAACATTTGTGAATATAAATCGAAGCCGACAGAATCAATAAAGCCATGTTGCTGCGACCCTAAAATATTACCAGCCCCGCGAATCGACAAGTCACGCATTGCAATTTTGAACCCCGAACCAAGCTCCGTAAATTCTTTGATGGCCTGCAACCTTTTTTCCGCCTCTTCACGTAAAATTTTATCCTTCTGGTACATAAAATACGCGTACGCAATTCGGTTCCAACGACCAACACGACCACGTAATTGGTATAGCTGGGAAAGCCCCATATGATCTGCATTTTGGACAAATAACGTATTTACATTCGGAATATCTACACCCGTTTCAATAATCGTCGTTGTCACCAACACATCAAATTCTCCCTCAAGGAAGCTCAAAATCACAGACTCAAGCTCTGTTTCCGTCATTTGACCATGCGCCACTGCAATCCGCGCATCTGGAACGAGCATCTTAATCTCATCCGCTTTTTGCAAAATAGAATCCACTCGATTGTGCAGAAAGAAAACTTGACCATCACGCGCTAGCTCTCGCTCAATCGCTTCCCGAATCAATACATTATTCTGCTCCACTACATACGTTTGCACAGGAAAACGATTGGCAGGAGGAGTCTCAATCACCGATAAATCACGCACACCAAGCATCGACATATGTAGTGTCCGCGGAATCGGTGTCGCCGTCAACGTCAGCACATCAATTTTTGAGCGGATATGCTTAATCTTCTCCTTGTGCGTTACGCCAAACCGTTGCTCCTCATCGATAATAAGGAAACCTAAATCATGATATTCAACATCTTTCGATAGTAACCGATGCGTTCCAACAACAACGTCCACGTGCCCAGACTTCAAGCCCTTTAGCGTCTCATTTTGTTGTTTTCGCGTCCGGAATCGGCTCAACAATCCAACCTCAATCGGGAACCCTTGGAACCGCTCTTTCATCGTTTCGTAATGTTGTTGCGCTAGAATCGTTGTCGGAACTAAGAAGGCAACTTGTTTTCCGTCCATCATCGCCTTAAACGCCGCGCGCAAAGCAACTTCGGTTTTCCCATAACCAACATCTCCAACCAGTAAGCGATCCATTGGCCGTTCGCGTTCCATGTCCTTCTTAATCTCCATAATCGAGCGCAACTGATCCTCCGTTGCCTGATATGGAAACGCATCCTCAAACTCGCGCATCATTTCGCCGTCAGGACTAAAGCCATAACCACGTTCTGCCTCACGTTCTGCATACAATTTGATTAAATCGTCCGCAATATCTTGCACAGAAGCCTGAACTCGCGTCTTGACACGTTTCCACTCCGTGCCGCCAAGCTTGTTTAGCTTCGGCGCCTTACCTTCTGAGCCAACATATTTCTGCACGAGCTCCAATTGTTCTACCGGGATAAATAGCTTATCATCGCCTTGATACATCAACAATAAGTAATCCTTATGCACACCATTGATGTCCAGCGTCTCCATCCCAACATAGCGCGCAATCCCGTGATTCACGTGAACGACATAATCGCCAACCTTCAGCTCGGAATAACTCTGAATTCGCTCCGCATTCGATAATTTCTGCCGTTTCTTAGGTTTCTGCTTCTTCTTACTATTAAAAAGTTCCGTCTCACTAATGAACACAACTTTGGCAAGCGGCAACTCAAACCCATTCTGAAAACTGCCAAGCACAAATTGCGTCTGACCAAATTTCGGAACCTCCGACTCATCCTTTAAAATCACGCTTTCCATCTCATAATCTACAAGCGTCTGCTTCATTTTTTCCGCACGCTCAATCGACGGCGCCAAAATCACGACCGCATAATTATTCTTCGACCAGCTATCCATCTCCGTTTTTAAAACGTTCATCTGACCATGGAATTGCTGCATTTGCTTGTAAACAATATTCGTCATCTTTGCAATCCGCACACTGTTAGGCGTTTTTTGAAACAGTGATAAATAAATTCGCGACAACCGATCCGTCTCCAAAAGCGCTCGGAAATTATGGCTCATTTTCGTATCACGAACTGTTTCCAACCGCTCAAGCGTCTCCGTTTGCCATTCCGCTTCTTCTTTTTCTAACCGCTCATCTGTCTCTTGAATCCGCGCAAACTCATCGAACAGCAAAATCGAGTTCTGTGGCACATAATCAAGTAAAGAAGCTGGATCTGGGTAGCACATCCCAATATACTTGAAGAACATATCCGGTTTCTGTCCATCACGAAGTAACTCTAAATCCGCTTCCAAGTTTTCCACCAGTTGTTGCTTTTCCTTATCACCTGACATCTGTTTCAGCGTCTCTACCAGCTTTTTCTCAATTCGCGTTACCAAATCAGGAAAAAATGCTGGCTCCACCAAAATCTCAGTCGCAGGAACTAGCTTAAACTCCTCTACTGTCTCAATTGACCGTTGCGAATCCACATCAAAGAAACGCAACGAATCCACTTCCGTATCAAATAACTCCAATCGAATCGGGTGTTCCTCCGTAATCGGATAAATATCGATAATCCCACCGCGAATACTGAATTCACCCGGCGTATTGACCATATCGCTTCTTGAATACCCCATTGTTACAAGCTGACTCTGCAAGCCTTCTGGGTCAATCTCCGTACCTTGAATCAACGAAATATTATACTTTTCCCAAATTGAAACTGGTGGCAAAATTTTGCGCAAGCCAGCAACAGGAACAATCACGATTCCTGGTTTTCTAGATAACAAAAACTGCAGCACTTCGACACGTTGCCCGCGAAGTTCTGGGCTTGAAATACTAAGCTCCGACGAAATCAACTCATCGGCAGGATATAAGTAAAGACGATCACTGTCTAGTAAAGCCGACAAATCATCATATAATTTCTGAGCATGATACAAATTATGTGTTACAAAAATAACCGGTCGTTGCGTTCCACCCTCAATAACACTAGCGAATAACGCCCGACTCGAACCTGAAAGCCCCGTTACTAATTGCGATTTCCCCTTTTCTTCTAACTCTTTAATCACGCCACGAATATCTTTTTGTTCATAGACTAGCTGTTGCAATCCTTTCACGCTAAAAGGCCTCCTTTTTTTGAATATTCCATCTAAATTTTTCGCCGGAATAATCCGGCTGCTATGCACTAGTTAAATTGGTTCATAACATCTGCAAAACTCTTATTTGACCAAGCCTCTATGGCGTCTGCACTCGTCTTAATTGCCGCAATAATATCCGCATGCTCCGATTTTGGAAAATCGCCAAGCACGTAATTCAAAACATCACCATTTGCAGGTCGATCCACACCAATGCGAATCCGATTAAATTCCTGTGTTTTCAAATGCTGAATCAATGATTTCATCCCATTATGACCACCAGCACTGCCCTTTTGTCTAAGTCTTATTTTCCCAGTAGGCAAATCCAAATCGTCATAAATAATCATCACGTCGTTCACTGAAATATCATAATAATCCATCAACGGACGCACACATTCTCCCGAAAGATTCATAAAAGTTAACGGTTTCACGAGCAACATTTTCTCGCCATTTACAACGATACTACTTGTCATCCCATTAAATTTCGACTTCTTCCAAGGCGTTTGATATCTAAAACTAAGCTCATCGACAACCATAAAACCGACATTATGCCTAGTACGTTCATATTTTTTACCCGGATTTCCGAGCCCAACAATCATCTTCATAACGACTCTCCTCAATGAATTAAACCACTTCACTAATGAAATGGTTGTTTACGACTATGCGTTTTGTTTGATTATACCACGGTTTGGCATTGTAAGAAAGGGATGTCTTTAGCAAGCTGAGGAGAAACTACTATAAAAATAAGGAGCACGTAGATGATTCTTTTAGTTTTATTTGCTAGTATTAATGTAAAAACGCTCTTTTCGCTCTAAGTTATGAAGACACCAAACAAGAAAGAAGGCAGAAATGAAGTGGCATTTATAAAATCAAACTAGCTCAGTCTATTAGGCTTAATTTACTTCATCTCTATATTCATGTATGTCACCTTTACAACTCAATTTTTCTATTATTTGCTAGTCAGTGGCGCTGGTATTCTTACTTTCCTATTAATGCTAACCATAGATTATCTGAAAAATAAACAAAATTACAGAAAAAAGCAATAGCAAAACCGCTATGAAATGAGATACTCGTATTTCATAATGGCTTCAAATTGCTTTCCTTTATTATACTTTCTCAAAATAGAAAAAATCGTTTTTGCGATGGCATTGTATAATCTTCCGCGATAATCACATCATTTTTAAGTACTCTCGCGCCATTTTCTTTTAAGTATCCCATATAACTCGAACCGATTCGCTTCACCAGCCGCTGTTCAATCTCCTTATGCAAAAGTGGCCGCCTAGTTGTATCATGCGCATCCGTCGCCAAAAAGTGCACCAACTGATTCTCCAGCAAAATCTCACTCGATTTCTTAGACTTTTTACCAAACTTCCCATCTAAACTCGACCAAGTAAGCTGTGCCAAAGCGCCATGCGACACAAATTCATACAAGCGCTCTGGATTTTCCATAATCTCAAAATTCCGCTCTGGATGCGCAATTACTGGCACATACCCCGCCATCTGCAAGTCATAAAACAACTGCTCTGTAAACACCGGAATACTCTGCGTTGGAAACTCAATCAACACATATCGACTTCCTGCAAGTGATGCCAAATCACCATTTTTCAGACCCTCGATAATTTCGCCGTGCAGACGCACTTCCTGTCCAACATGCACTTGCAACTCCATCCCATAGTCCTTAATCGCCTCGTTCAAATCCGCTACATGCTCGGCAACAGAAGGACGCAGATTAAAATAATCGCCTTTCAAATGATGCGGTGTTGCAATGATATCCGTGAACCCCTCTGCTATTGCTTGTTGCGCCATGGCAAGACTGCCCGTTTCCGTTTTTGGCCCGTCATCCAACTGATTCAAGATGTGGCAATGTATATCAATCATACTTCTCATTCCTTCTATTGGCTTATTTTTTGCAAGCTTGCACTATCGATTTCCGCATAACCTCCGAAGAATTCTTGCAGTACTGCCTTAATTTTATCGACTCCACCTACTTCATCACTCTCTAAGTTTACTGGCATAACAGGCTCGTGTAAACTCATACGTAGCAAGAACCATCCATTTCCAAACGCACCACTCGTGTTGACCCTAACGCCCTCTTGATTTACAGGCTCCAATTCCAAACCATCCGTTTTAGCCACAAATTCTTTGAAATCTTCTAAAGCCGCTAACCCATATGACTTAAAATTGCTTGCCAAAATCGACAGGCGAATCTCATCATTATCTGCTGGGACCTTCAAACTTTGCGTCAAATCCGCCAAATCCTTGCCCTCTTTACGCAACTTCGCATAACGCATCAAAATTTTCGCAATCAAATACGCGCCGTCATCCAAGAAATAGTTTTCCCTTAAAGCTGCATGACCACTGACTTCAATCGCAATTTCACTCTGCGTCCCAGCCTCATTCAACCGAATCGCCTCATTAATCACATTACGATATCCACGCTTAAACCGGTGCTGTTTCCCACCAAGCGCCTCAATGAAATCCTCTAAATGCGTCGAAGTAGTTGAATCCGTCACAATCGTCGTTCCTGGATGCTCATCCAAAATAATCGCCGAAATCACAGCAATCAATGGATTCCGATTCAAACTCTCGCCATCCCGATTCACAATCGCTGCCCGATCCACATCCGTGTCAAAAATAACGCCCAAATCGGCTTTATTCGACAATACAGCTTCCTTCAAACTCGCCATTGCCTCATTATTATCAGGATTCGGAATATGATTCGGGAAATTCCCATCAGGATCAAGGAACTGGCTTCCCGTAATATCCGCACCTAACTTAGCCAAAACCTCAGTCGCAAAAAAGCCACCCGCGCCATTTCCCGCATCCACCACGATATGGCTTCCATCAAGCGGTTCCTCGTAGCGCACCTCATCATTAATCCCAGCGCGAATTTTGCCAACTAAGTCTGCAGCATACGTTTCCAGCAACCGTTTATGCGTCACTGAGCCCGCAACACTTGCCACAAAAACCGCGTCTGCATGTTCCATAATATAATCAATATCCTCATGTTCTGCGCCACCGTCACGCGTGAACAATTTCAGACCATTGTAGAAATAAGGAAGATGACTTGCTGTAATCATAATTGCCGCATCACACTGATAATCTTCATATTGCGTTGCCATGAACATTGCTGGTGTCGTAGCCAAGCCAACATCCACAACATCGATGCCAGACCGCGTCAAGCTCGCTACAAGAACATCTTTCACACGCTCAGCAGACAATCGACTATCATGCCCAATCGCCACAGTTGCCTGTTCACCAGTCTTTTTCACATCGCGCAACCAAGCCGCAAAGCCAATCGCAATTGCACTTACATGTTCATCCGTTAAAGTTACATCGTGTTTCTCCGTCTCAATCGCAATTCCTCTAATATCCGAGCCATTCTGCAAGTCCTTCAAAGCCATAATCCCATTCCTCCAATTTCTATGTATAGTCTCTCGTTTATTGTACCAAAAAATCTGTCCGATAGCGACGCAAGACCATCCCATTTTTGTATTATAACGCCATTTGCCTCGCCAACCGCGCCTTCATCTCTCCAACGACACGCTCCGGCCCCAAAACTTTCATCATCGGTCCAAATGACAATAACTGAATCACAAGCTCTGTCAAATCCCCAGTTGGACAATAAATCTCCAGCTCAAACACATGCTCCCGCTCCGTTCGAAACGCCTTTTTCTTATAATCTGCAAAATGAATCATCGCCCGATCTACCGCGTTCCGGTGATTCACCACATGACACGTCACAACGACCATCTCCGCCCGATGCTCTGGCAAAGCCATGTCGACAGAAGCACCAATCCGCACTTCCATCACCTTTCCCACATTCATCGTAAACGGCTTCAAATCCCCCTTCCTAAAACAAAGCAACCGAAACCGATCATTCTTCTCTGAAAACTCCAACCGATACGGCAAAAAAGTTCCCCGCAACATCTCTCGTTCACGTACCTGATAGGCCAATTCCAACTCCCTCTTATCCTCAAGAGCCTGCAAAACGACTCCAAAATTAGCTCTATATGTCGGTTCCAGATAAGCATCGCCATCCCGAAACTGATCAAAACACCACATCGAGTCAGCATCAAACAATACCTCATAGTCTACAAGCTCTCGTTCCAACTCCCCTATTTCACTATCTCCTAGAAACAAGCCCATCCGTGAATCCCGCAAAATCGTTTTCAGCCACCGTTTCTCAAGCACGCCTTGCACCGGCACCCAGTCCTTTTTCAAGATAGGTTCGTAAACTCCATCCCGCTCCCGCAACAGATGCCACTGCTCCGTCAACTGCGGTAACAAATGCAATCCACTCTCATCAAACCCCAGTTGTTGTACAATCGCTGCCATCTCCTGCTTCGACACTCCGCTTCGCCGCCTCAAAATCTCTAGAACGACTCGATAATATGCTCCATACATTTCATTAAATATCTCCAACCGTCGTCCCCTCCTCAAAATAAAGCCGATACATATCCGCAATCTCCGCAAAAAACTGCTGTTCCCATGCAACATCACCCGAATCAATCGCTACAATGCGTCCCACAAATGTCCGCAAAAAAGGCTTCATCCCATTCAAATCATACGTCTCTACTCTATATTCAAACCGCTTTGGAGTTAACCGAATAAGTCTCCCATGCCGCCCTTCCATCCGAATCCGGTCCAGCATATACGCCTCACTCACCTCATCAATCGAAAGCGTCACGCGTAATATATGCACCACCCGCCGATCAAATCCCGCACTCCACATAAATTTTCGCACCTCATCAAAATGCGCCTTTTCCATTCCGAAATCCGTCGCGACCTCTACCAAATTCACCCGCTCAATCTGATCCAACCGATGAAACGCAAAAAACTGCCCTTTCTTCGATTTTCCAACCACATATCGTCGTCCCGATTGAGCACTATTCAGCACCTTTACAGGCAAAAAACGTAGCGCCCGCTCCCGCCCAAACCGCGTCAAAGCTACCCATCGTTCTTCCCGAATCGCTACCAATAGATCCAAACAAACCTGCTCCTCTAGCGTATGCATCACAAAATAATGCTTATATCGAAATACTGCATCCAAACCGCGCTCCTGTTGCAATAAATAATGCCCCAACACACCAAGCGGAGCCATCTCCTTGAAAAACTGTACCGCTCGCAAAGCTCGATCAGACAACACCACACTCGCAACCCGCGAAAAATAAACCTCCCGCCCAGATTCCGTTCGCCGCAACACATCCAATTCCACATATTCCGCCAATTTTTTTCGCAACGTCAGCGCCTCCACAATAAATCCATCATGAAAATGCACCAAGTAATCTTCATCAATCTGTGCCAACACCTGATTCACCGAGTACTCCTCACCGTCCGCAAAAATATCCATCAACACGAAATGCAGAAAAACATCATTCTTCGTAAAGCTCTTCGCCTGCCAAACCGCAAACATCGGATTCTCAGTGATCTCATTCGGATCAATAAACAAACGCAGCGCCTTCCGATTTCCTTGCCGCTCCACTTCCACATACTCTCTCAAATAACTTTCAATCCTGCGCCGCTCATTATCGTAACTCCGCCCACTTTTTGTTGTAAAATCCTCTCGTTGCTTAAATCCATACACATAAAACTCCCTTACATAATTCCGAATCACCGAAAAATTCTTAATCAACTCATTAAACGATTTAGCCATGATATCCCCCACTCGCACCTTTTTTTATAAGATAAACCCGCGCAACTCCTCTATACTAAAATCATAAACTGGAAATGAGGAAATAACAATGTTTACTTACTATGAAAAAAATGAAACCAAAAAACCAATCAAAATTTGGCTTGCAGATCAATCAGCAATTGAAGATAGGTGCTTCGAACAAGCAAAGCAAATCGCAAACCTACCATTCGTCTACAAATGGCTAGCACTAATGCCTGATACACATCTCGGCGCAGGTATGCCGATTGGCGGAGTTCTCGCGACCAAAAACACCATCATCCCATACGCAGTTGGCATGGACATTGGCTGTGGCATGTGTTACATCCAAACCGACGTCCACGAAAGCGAAATCAATCCTAATTTCATCAAAGGCATCGTGAACGAAACACTATTCACCATTCCCGTCGGCAAAGCTCGTCACCGCGAAGCAAAAAAATCTGCCGTCATCGATATGGCTCTTGCACAAAAAGATCATTACGAACTACTGCCAAACGCAACAGAACTACTTGAAAACGCCTACTATCAAATTGGTACACTCGGCGGTGGCAATCATTTTATTGAATTTCAAAAAGATGAAAACGGTTATCTCGGCATTATGCTCCACTCTGGAAGTCGCCATCTCGGCGCACAAATTTGCCAGAACTTTCAAAAACTAGCCGTCAAGCTCAACCAACAATGGCTAAGCGATATACCAGAGCGCAACACTCTTGCTTTTTTACCAACTGATTCATTAGAAGGTCGTGCCTACATCGAGTGGATGAATCTCGCGCTTGACTATGCTTTTGAAAATCGTGAAACCATGCTTGAAGCAACAATGACCATTTTCGCGAAACATGCCAAGAAGAAGCTTGGCAAAACGACTCAATTTACCGACAAAATCAATTGCCATCATAACTACGCATCACTCGAAAACCACTATGGACAAAATGTCTGGGTTCACCGTAAAGGTGCAACACGAGCAAGGAACGGCGAACTCGGTATCATACCAGGTGCGATGGGAGCAACAAGCTATCTTGTTCGTGGCCTTGGCAATCCGGAGAGTTTCCATTCCTCTTCCCACGGCGCTGGACGGAATTTTTCCAGAACACGTGCCAAAAGTAATTTTCCAATGGAGGAAGTACTTCAAGATTTGAATGACCATAACATCACAATCGGGAAGAAAAATCTACAAGATGTCGCTGAAGAAAGCCGTTTTGCCTATAAAAACATCGATGAGGTTATGCAAAACCAAACCGATCTCGTAGAAACCATCAAAACGTTACGCACACTAGGCGTTGTCAAAGGATAAAAGAGCAAGAAGCGCTTGGAATATTGGGACTGTTCGAATTCAGACGAGCTACAGTCCCAATATAAGTACGAGGTCGCTCTCAATCCTAAGCCACAATTCATCCCAATCATAACCCGAGCATTCATATACAAATGTTTCTATTGGCAACGATGCGATAATCTCAAGTTCTGCTTCCTTCCGATCCATAAGCGTTTGAACAAAGCCATCCATTCCTACACGATTATGCTTTTTTCCATAGGGCGTACTCTCATAGTAAGGAATTATCCCATCAATCCAACCCCCATCATCAAATATCCGCTCTTGCGCGACACGCTCAATAGACTCCCTAATATCCGCATGTGAAAGATAAATAAGTACCGGCGACAAATCCGCCACAGTATTTAACAACTCGCTAAAATATGCCTTCATCGCATCCAAATCTTTCATCTGATAATTCATCAATTCGCCCACATGATTCTGCAAAAATGAACACTCAAAAATAGTGATTCCATCCTCTGCTATCGCCCTATCTCCAAACGATTTCCAGCGCTTCCAGTGCAACTCCGCAAAAGTCGAAAAAGGCACCCGATTATCATAAACCTCATACGACTCCATCATTTGATAAAACAGCTCATTATGAGGCTTCACCTATGCATAAGCAACCATCGCATAACCATTTTCCATCTTGGTATGTTTATGAATCTCTTCTTTTATACTGTCAAACTGCTCTAAAATAGCTGGAAACGCCGCCTCAGGAATGCACGCAATCCACGCCAAATCTGCGGGATGATAAGCTCCCTCCGTATACACCGAAACATTCAGACCTCGGCTCCGGTAATAGTTCGCTATTTTTACAGCTAACGTACTTTTACCCGAACCAGGAAGCCCTTCAATCATGATTAATTTCGTATTCATACACACAACACCTCAATGTCGCTAATTTTTTCGTAATATTTTTTCCATCGCTTTGCCTTTAGCTAATTCATCAATTAATTTATCCAAATAACGAATTTGTTGCATCAACGGATCTTCAATTTCCTCCACACGGTAGCCACAAATAACGCCCTTAATTAGCGAAACATTCGGATTTAACTGTGGTGCCTCTCCAAAAAAAGTTCTAAAATCAGTTTTCTGATCCAAAATGCGTTGTAAAGCTAACTCATCATAGCCCGTCAGCCAAAATATAATCTCATCAACTTCCGCTTTCGTTCGTTCTTTTTTCTCTGCTTTTTGTATGTACAGCGGATACACACTAGCAAATGACATTGCAAAAACCCTCTCATTATTCTTCATCATCTTCTCCTCCTCAAACTTTATATACATACTATTCTACCTACGCTACTGCCGATTAACAATGATTAACGCTTACATAGCACAACAAAAAAGCCTCACCCTGCATACATCTTCGCAAGGGAAGCATTTTTAGATATCGTTATGCCTAAAGCTGCTCACTTCTTCTTTTTCTTCTTGAACATCGATCGAAAAGCATTTTTTATTACATCAAAGAAACTTAAAGAACTTACCATGTTAGCTGGGTCGACATATACTCGAATAGCCCGAAGTACATCTTTTGGCTTTTTGGAAGCGAAAGTGAATGTTCCGTTACGCTTTGTTTTAATTGCATAGCGCGGAATCCATTTTCCTTTTAGCATCACTGAAACGATGACTTGATCCACTTCTTCCCATGGAATCTGGATAAATTTGCGCACATCACGCGAATTGAAAAATTCAAAGCCTTTGTCACCAATCATGATATGCCCATAATCTGTGAGTCCTGTAAAAGCAGTAGCATCTATTTTCATGTCTACTTTTGTATTAATTGATTGAACCAACTATTTTCGCTCCATTTCTTCTCGCCTGTTTTCTTTATTATACTTTTTTTCCTGCCATATACCAATAAAAAGAGGCTAGCGATAAATGCCAGCCTCTTTTTTATCGGCCTAATTTTAAAGAAGTCCGATTACGTGACCAACCACACCAACTACGAAAAGACCTAGAATGATGATAATTGGACTAACTTTCTTTCTAAGCAACCACATACATAGGAATGTAAGTAGTAGCGCTGCAAGACCTGGAATTAAGTCATCCAAGTTATTTTGCAGAGTTGTTACTTTCATTTGAGATAGTGATAGTCCTTGAGTATATTGTTCAAATGCCATTTTAACGCCATCAATACCACTTGGAAGTGAATTCCAATCAATATAAGCACCGTTATCTAATTTAACCTCAGAAATAACCGGTTTAAAGACAATGGATACCCACCTTTGAACCAAGGCAGCGAGCACGAACATACCAAGAATCGAAGCACCTTTTGTAATATCTTGTAAAAGACCACCAGAAAGGTCATCCGTAACTTTAGAACCTGCTTTGTAACCAAATTCTTGCGTATACCACATGAAGCCCATACGAATAACGTTCCAAGCTAAGAAGAAAATGATTGGACCAAGGATATTCCCACTAATTGCAAGAGAGGCACCAAGCGCACCAAGCATCGGACGAATTGTGAACCAGAATACTGGATCTCCAATACCAGCTAGTGGTCCCATCATACCAACTTTTACCCCTTGAATTGCTACGTCATCAACTGGTGCACCATTCGCACGTTCTTCTTCCAGTGCAAGCGTTACTCCAAGAATTGGTGATGCAACATATGGATGCGTATTAAAGAATTCCAAGTGACGTTTCATCGCCGCTGAACGGTCTTCTTTTGATTTATATAATTTTTTAATTGCTGGAATCATTGAGAATGCCCAACCACCATTTTGCATACGCTCATAGTTCCAAGAACCTTGAATAAACGTAGAACGCCATGCAACACTTAGGCGGTCTTTTTTCGATAAGACAATTTTTTCTGTTTCTGCCATTCTTTTCTCCTCCTTTTTAGGTTTAATAGTCGTTTAGAATGTCGCCAAGCGGATCTTTGGAATTACCGCCTCCGCCTCCGTTTGAATTACCGCCACCCATTTTAGAAAGGTTAAGGTAAATAAGAGCTAACGCAACACCTAGAGCACCAATCGCGATAAGTGTTAATTGAGTAATTGCTGCTACGACGAAACCGATGATGAAAAATGGCCATACTTCTTTTGTTGCCATCATGTTAATAACTAGTGCATAACCTACTGCTACTACCATTCCCCCACCAATTGCCATACCTTCTGTTAACCAAGCTGGCATTGATTCTAGGAACGATTGAACGCTTTGTGCTGGAATGAATAGAAGTGCTGCTGCAGGAATCGCGATACGGATACCTTGCATACAGATTGCACCGATATGCAACCACTCCACTTCCTTGAAACTACCTTTTGCTGCAGCTCTATCCATTAAATGTACGATAGGAACTGCCAAAGTACGAACGATCATTGTTAAGAAAAGACCTGCTACTGCAAGCGGAATTGCAATGGCAATCGCAGAAGGAATACCTGCAACGCCTTGTCCACCTAATACTAAAATAATTGCTGATGCTACAGATGCAAGTGCTGCATCGGGTGCTACGGCTGCTCCAATATTTGCCCAACCAAGTGCTATCATTTGAAGTGTCCCACCAAGGATAATACATGCCGTTAAGTTACCTGTTACAAGTCCGATTAATGTACATGCTACTAATGGCTGATGGAATTGGAATTCATCTAAGATTCCTTCCATACCAGCTAGAAAGGCAACTAATATTACTAAAATTATTGCTATTACAGACATAAATATACCTCCTATTTTGAATTTATTATTGTGCTTTTAATTCAGCTTTTGCTTTCTTGATGATGTCCTCCATGTTTGCGCTCGAATCGTTAGGAACTTTACGAACATCAAACTTGATCCCTTTTTCTTTCAGTTTATCAAAAGCTTCTACGTCTTCTTGTCCCATTGCAAGTACTTTACTTACCACTACTTTCCCTACAGAATGGGCCATAGAACCAACGTTTACTTGCTCGATTTCTACGCCACCTTCAACGGCACGAAGAACATCTTGCGGGTTTTCGAATAAAAGAAGCGCTTTTGTATTACCAAATCGTGGATCCTTAGAAATCTCAATCATTTTGTCAACAGGAATGACATTGGCTTTAACGCCCGGTGGTGCTGCCTGTTCAATTAATTTTTTACGAAGATCATCTTTAGAAACTGCGTCTGATACAACGATTATGCGAGTCGGGTTTGTTGATTTTGTCCATGCAGTCGCAACTTGACCATGTAGTAAACGAGAGTCAACGCGTGCTAAGACAAATTTAATTTTGCCGTCCCCAACAACTGTTCCTGGAGCAAGTTCTCCACTAGGTTGTTCTGAGGCAACAGCTTCTTGTGGTTGTGGTTGTAACTCTTCTGGCTTAATACGAACGCCTTCTTGTCCTGGTGTCAGGATGTTTTTAGCGATTTCTTGCGCAGAGTTCATGGAGAAGCGTGATGCAAAAGCTTCAATCAACATTGGCAAGTTAAGGCCTGCTACAATTGCCCACTTATCTTTATGGTCTTCATACAAACCATTTGCTTGGTTGAACGGGGTGCCTCCCCAAAGATCAACTAAGAATAGTACTTCATCTTGGCTATCAAATGATGCGATTGCAGCTTCCATCTTGGCTCTGATATCATCTGGGCCTTCGCTTGGCATCAATGTGATTGCTTTAACGTTTTCTTGTTCTCCGAAAATCATCGTTCCGGATTGCAAGATACCTTCAGCAAATTCGCCGTGAGTTGCGAGGATAATTCCTACCATCTTTTTCCCTCCTAAGTAAACTTTACTTTTCAAACATTTAGAGACCTCTAACATAAAATACTAGCTAGTTCATTCGTTGCGTCTCTTCACAAAGCTCGAAATCCCTCTCCCCCCTTCAATTCGTCAGAGCTTCCATCAAACTCTGCACTCTCGTTCATAAGCCCAATCCCCTGGCTATCTTAAAAAGCATCCGTTTCCGGACTGGATATCAATAATTACCCAATATTAGCTTCTTTCAATCCTATTTGTTTTCACTATGCGTCATCAAACTAATATAAAGCAATTTCCGTGCCAACTTTAGTGTATCAAGAAGAAAAGGCTTATGTAGCAGCAATAAATACGCAATTATAGGTGATATATAAGTTAGTGTATTAATTGTCGATACGCTATTATCACTTCTAATATAGTATATCATTTAAAGATTGATACTGTACAGAACTATCCTATTTGCCGCAGGATATTATATCATACCGTTTTACAGTAAGGCTATTATTTTTATTTAACTTCCAAATATTGCTTTTATTTTACGATGTTGTATACTTACATATAGGGAGGAAGATAAAAATGATAAAATTAGCTTTAATTTGTGTTTTTCTTGTCCTACTAACGTTTTTTGCTAAGAAGAAAAGTTTCAAAAAAGGGATGTCACTATTTTTAACTTTAAGTGTGGTTGCGTTTATCGTAGCAGGGTGCGGTCCTACAGATGATGAATTAACGAAGGACGATACGCCAACAACTACACAAGAGAAGAAATCACCCAAACTGGTTCTTCAAGCGGAGAACGGCTTTAAATCTGATGAAAATGGAACCGTCACCATTTCTGTGAAAACAAAACCTGATGCAGATTTGACACTGATAGCAAGTGGCCATCCGGATCAAGCAGCGACTTCGGATACTGATGGGAATTTTGCATTCACATTGACAGAAGTTCAAAATGACGGAACTGCGGTACTCACCACATCATGGAAAGGCCAAACTGAATCAAAAGACATTACATATCAAGCCAATCCTACCTATAAGACAAAACTTGCAAAAATCGAGCAAGAAAAACAAGTAGCCGAAGCAAAACGCGTAGAAGCTGAGAAAAAGGAGCAAGAGCGCATAGCTGAGGCCGAACGTGCAGAAGCCGCTCGAGTTGCCGAAGAAGCCAGAAAAGCTGAAGAAAAACGTGCGGCTGATGAACGTGCATCTGCTGAAAGGGACCGTTTGGCCGCTGCCGAGAAAGAGCGTGCAGCCAAGGAACAACGCGAAGCTGAACAACGCAGGCAAGCCGAGGAGCAACAACCTGCTGATGACCAAGGTGAGATGGTTTATATTACCGCGACTGGTAAACGTTATCACTTTGATCAAAACTGTCGTGGTCTAAATAATTCCAATGGTGAAACACAGGTCACCTTATCTGACGCCCAATCACGCGGGCTCACAAAATGTAAATTTGAATAACATAAAATGCTAGTTCGGCGAATAGGCTGAACTAGCATTTTTTCTATACATTCAACTTTTCTTTCAAACTTTCCTGCAATGTTTGCGAGAAATTAATATTCTCTCTTTCTGCTAAACTATTCAACCAAGAGGGGATCGTTAGTGTTTTTTTTGACAGCTTGATTGCCATTTTTTATTTTGTAAGCCAGATAATCGAAATCAATCAATGCGATAAACGCGCCTTCCTCATTTACAGAAACATATCCTAGGTTTGATGCAGTTGGAAGCATCTCCCCGTTCTCTTCCAGATCATACAAATAAATACCTAATGCGTCCTCCGCCATTTCCGTTGCTGTAGCAATATCCTTGCCATTTTCTTAGGAGTTATCGGCATACTCATACCTCCTTTTTATGCACCTATACCATAGTTAATACGTGTTTAAAGACGTTTAAAAAAAACAGATCGCTTCAAAACGACCTGTTTCTTCGCACTATTTAGATGTTTGAGCTCTGGTCGCATAATTAAATTGCGGGTCCATCAGCAAGAATTCATAATTTGCTGGGTCAACAATTCCAAGCACTTTATTACTATCATAGAGATCCAATAAAAAGCCTGCCATTTCTTTACCAGTATGATATTTTGCCACGGAATCTTTGTAATCGAATGTTTCTTCATCCCGCGCTCGCTTCGCAAATTCGGTTTCTGTTGCGGCCGGCGCTAGTACCTTGGCTTGCATTTTGGCATTGGTAGCCTTTAATTCATGAGATAGTCCTTCTGTAAAAGCGCTGACGTAAAATTTGGTAGCGCAATAAGTGATAGCATTAGGCACGATTGCATAGCCGCCGCCAGAGGAAACATTAATTAGTTGCGTTCCATCAACATTCGCATAATCCCGAACAAACAGTGAAGAAAGAATTGTCAGTGCTTCAATGTTCAAGTGTAGCATCGACTCAATCTTGGACAGTTTCTGTTCACTTATAGAATCAAAATTCCCAAATCCGGCGTTATTTATCCATGTCTCTAGTTCTAAATCTTTTAAATCAGCGTAAAAGTTATAAACGTTTTCCGCTACTGTCAAATCTACTATTTTAATCAGGACTTCCACATTTGGGTTTATTTTCGCAATTTCAGTCTTTAACTGCGCCAACTCGGTTTCACGCCTTGCCGCTACTACAAGGTTTTTGCCTCTTTTGGCAAATAATAGCGCGCTTTCGTAACCAATTCCTGAGCTAGCTCCTGTAATAACTGTGTATTTCATCGTCATTCCTCCAATGGCTTTCGCCGGATTTTTATGGTATAGTCGCAAGTATAGACCTTACAGTAAACTCTAAGTCAAGTGATTAGGAGGAAATTTATGTATTCTATCGGAGAAACAGCGAAATTAGTCGGTTTAAGTACATATACATTGCGATATTATGAAAAAGAAAAAATAATCTGGCCCCATAGAAACGATAACGGGGAGCGGATGTTCGATTCCAGGCATATCGATTGGCTAAAATTTGTCATGCGGCCAAAAGCAACGCAAATGCCAATTGCGCAAATTAGAAAATATACAGAATTATTTTTAGAAGGAGAACATACAGCAACGCAACGGCTCAAACTTTTACAGAATCACCAGATGTTTATTCAAGAGCAATTGCTAAATCTGACAAATGTCGAGAATGAATTGCAACATAAAATTGAGAACTATGAAAAGTTAATCGCTCATTCGGCGAAATAAAAAGTTGAGTCTGAGACAAAAGGTTCTCTGACCTAGAAAAATACGTATCCAAAATCTGCATTTAGATTTTGGATACGTATTTT
>NZ_CAUYTL010000029.1:0-44486 GCF_963575615.1 Listeria rocourtiae subsp. hofi
TACGTATCCAAAATCTAAATGCAGATTTTGGATACGTATTTTTCTAGGTCAGAGAACCTTTTGTCTCAGACTCTTTTTACTTATTTTTGAAGGATGGCGAAATAATTATTCTCAATGTCTGCGAAGTTAAACACCCGACCGAAATTCGGTATGTCAACTAGTTCACCAACTGTAATTCCTTTTGCTTTGAAGTCCTCATACATAGCATCTAGGTTATCACCATATAACAAGATTGATGGTGTTCCCAAGTTCATTTCCGGCTGAGCTTTACCCACCGCTACTTTGTCTTGAAGCACAAATGTCGTTGCCGCATCTTTTGCAGGTGCGATTTCAATCCAACGTTCTGGTGCACCAGGTGCATTTTCAGATAAGATAACGAAGCCTACTTTTTCTGTCCAAAATTTTGCGAGTGCCTCTTGATCGTTGACATAAAGCATTACTTGACCGATTTTATTAATCATTTCTTATTCCTCATTTCTTTTGCTTTTTGATTGCTTGTATAGTATAGCAAGATTTGAGGAGTGATTCAAAAATTAAGCGTATTGTAAGTATCTTTTGCTGATTTAGGGCCTCAGTACACAGGTACACATGTTACCCATCAATGACACTTGCCTGCGGAACCGAATTCGTGGATTTTAGATTGGACGGTTTCAATGATAGCTTGACGACCTGATTCTAGGATAAGTTGAGGCTCGTGCGTCGTTGGGTTAACAGTAAGCGTTTTGCGGATAGCCGCGAGCCAGGCTTGGTTAGATTCGGTGTTAACGTTAATTTTGGCGTGTCCTAATGAGATAGCGCGGTTGATCTGAGCAGTTGGGATGCCCGATGCACCGTGGAGCACAAGTGGAATTGTGATGGCTTGCTGGATGGCGACCATTTCTTGAAAACCAAGCATTGGTTCACCTTGATAGTTGCCATGAACGGAGCCAAGTGCTGCAGCGAGAGCATCGATGCCAGTTTCTTTGACGAGTTGGATGCATTCTTTGGGGTCAGCGTAGTGAATATTGCCAATGATACCATCTTCGTTGCCGCCAACGGTCCCCACCTCTGCCTCCACATCGACGCCATGTGCGTGGGCGTAATCGGTGGCTTCTTTAGTAAGTCGAATATTTTCCGTAATTGAGTGTTTGGATCCATCAAACATGACAGAGGTAAGCCGGCATCGACAGCTTGCTTGCAGCGTTTGACGGTGATTCCATGATCTAGGTGAAGCACGACAGGGATTGTGATGTGGTATGCGGTGATTAGCTTTTTAACCATGGATGTGATGGTTTGGAATCCTCCTAAGAAATCGACCATGCGATCGGAGGCTGCAACGATGATGGGCGATGCTTCTGTTTGGGCGGCAATTAGAATGGCGTGAATCCATGATAAACCATTGATATTGAACTGTCCAACGGCATATTTTTCGCGTTGTGCTTTCGTGATTACTTCATTTAGGGATACTAACATTTGGTGTCCTCCTCATCTTTCTTAGACACTGAATCCACGAGTGAAAAATTGCCACTCGTGGATTTCGTCGTTATCTATTGAAATACTTCGATACTACGCTAATTGTGGTTTCTTTTGCTTTTCGGATGGTTTCTTCGGGGGTTAGCTTGTAATATTCTGGTCGGAAAAGTTCCACAGAAACCGCGCCGCTGTATCCGAGTGTTTGGAGTGTTGAAATATGTGCACCGAGGTTAATGGCGCCGTATCCTGGCCAAACGCGATCATCGTCTGTTAGTATACCAATTTGGAAGTCCTCGGTGTCATCAATGTGGAAAAGGAAGATTTTACTACCGTCCGCATTTTTCAGATTTTCAATATTGGAGCCCATCGCATGAAAATGGAAAGAGTCGAAAACGAGGCCAACATTATCACGATTTACGCTTTGTACAATATCGTAGGCATCTTCAAATGTATTAATGGTGCATTCTGGATGACCGATAAACTCAACGGCGATTTTGACACCATGTGGTTTTGCGATATCAGATAATTCTTCAAGGACTGCGATGCTACTTGCTTTAATATCTTTTCTCAAAATTTTATCGGGAGCCATGAGCGGAACGGCGACAACGTATTTAGCACCAATTTTGCCACAGATAGCCATCATTTCTCGAAACTCTTGAATGATGGCGTCATGTCCTTCCTTATCGCGATTGTTGAAGTATATGAGTGCATTTAGAGCTAATGGTTTGATATGATGGCTAGCGAAATAGTCTGCTAAGTCGTCTAGCGTGTGCGTCTTTAAGTATTCTGGAAGCTTGTCCACACTCCGAATTTCAATATAATCGTAGCCATTTGCCTCGCAGATTTCTAAATCTTTCTCCAAATTAGAGTTTTCAAGTGTCGTTGCTTCATTGAAACATAACTTCATCGTGCGTTCCTCTTTTCTATTTTTAGCTTAAGCCTTTTTTCATTGTTTCGAGCATGAAGTTGCTGGATTCCTCAGCTTTGTCTACCCATGCAAAAACAGCATTTGTCGCGATTCCGTCGAATTCCATCTCACGCAATTTACGAAAAATCAGCTCGAAATCGACTTCTCCTTGCCCAATATTAAGATGTTGATGAATCGTTACCTCTGCATCGGGCGGATTCACGATGTAACGCAGGCCATACGCTGCTTTATGATTGAATGTATCGGCAAACAGGACGTGATTGAGTAAATCGCCGGCTTCATCCAGCATCTTGCCGACATCACCAATACCATCATCGTAAAAGAAGGTGTGTGCCGTGGAATATACAAGTTTTATCCAATCTTGATCAAGCGCTCGAATCATATCAATCGCCCCTGTATTTGTTTCAATAAAATCAAGCGGATGGGCCTGTAAATTCAGACGCACACCTTCTTTTTCGAAAACTGGCATTAGCTCATCCATCGATTTCACGAACTTCTCTTCGCAAACAACCGGATTGTATTTCGTTCCACTGAACTCACTATTCATCAAGTCCACATCTAACTCAACGGCGATTTCAATGGCGCGTTTCCAGTTTCTCACTGCTGCCACGCGACGCTCTTCATCTGGTCCTGCCCAATTGTAAAGTGGTAACAACGACGATATTTCTAGTCCTGTGTCTCGCAAGCATTTTTTCACAAGTTTTATTTTCGCTTTGTCTACTTTCGGATATTTATAAAAAGGACAGAAATCCTCACGTGGACTCAACTCGATGTATTTATAGCCAAGTTCAGCGGTTTTATAAATCATCTGCTCGATACTCATATTATCGCGAAACATGCTTGGATCAAGCGCCAACTTCATTCTTTTCCGCTCCTTTTTCTGCATAAAATGTAGGCCTTTTATCTAGTTCAATGGCTTCTATCGCGCCAGATTCTTGTGCTTTGACACAGGCCGCAGCAGTTATGGAAGCAACATATCCATCCCATGATGTCGGGCCCTGTGGTGCGCCATTTTTCTGAATCGAATCGATGAAATCCTGAATTTCAACATCATATGCATCAAGGAACCTGTCTTTCCAATCCATCAGGATATCTTGGCTCAACTTGCCGCTTTTTCGAGTCACGATATTCGAGAACTCCGGCAGTTTCACAATGCCGTCTTCACCAATCACTTCGCACTGAATATCATAGCCGTACTGACAATTCACGAAAATCTCCGCCGTAATGGAGATGCCGCCTTTCGTTTCGATAATCGCAATTTGTGGATCACGTAGATGCGGCAACGCGTACTTCGTTTTTTTCGGATAAATAATTTGAACACTCGCATAGTCGTCATTTACAAGCCAATGCAAAACGTCAATTTCATGAATCAATGTATCCGTAATAGCCATATCGGTTGAATAGGTTTCAGGCACAGTTGGATTGCGATGGGCACAGCGAATCATCAATGGCTCGCCGATTTCGTTGGCATCAATCGCCTCTTTCAATTTGACGTAACCATGATCGTATCGGCGCATAAACCCCACCTGAACGAGACGCTTTCCAAACCTCATTTCAGCATCGACTATCCGACGTGCACCTTCTGCGGTGGTTGCTAGAGGCTTTTCACAAAAAATGTATTTTCCTGCTTCGATTCCTGCGAGCACACTTTCTTCATGCGCCGGTCCCCAACTGGAAACGAGAATGGCATCAACATCTGTAGCTGCGATTAACGCTCTATCATCTGCATATATTTTTGCATTTAAATGGAATTTATCCACAGCTTGTTGTGCTGCCACTGGGTTTACATCGGTTACTGCAACGACCTCCGCGCCCGCCAGTGTTTGGCTAATCCGTTTTATATGCTCACGCCCAATCGCACCCGTTCCTATAACTCCAAATCGTAAATTCATATTTTGTTCCTCCACATTCATATTTTATAGCGCT
Organism: Listeria rocourtiae subsp. hofi; assembly: GCF_963575615.1. Lineage (NCBI taxonomy): Bacteria > Bacillati > Bacillota > Bacilli > Caryophanales > Listeriaceae > Paenilisteria > Paenilisteria rocourtiae. The sequence continues at coordinate 4,307 of NZ_CAUYTL010000029.1, forward strand.
TTCATTATTTAAATTTGATATAGTTTCGGAAATAATATTCGATTTGTTCCAATGAATGCCCCTTCGTTTCAGGTAAAAATTTTTTGACGAAAAGAATCGCAAAAACGCCAAGCACCGCGAACATGAAAAATGTGACCGATAATCCGACATTGGCCAGCAAAATTGGGAACGAAAAACCAACAAAGAAGTTCGTAATCCAGAGGCAAAATACCGTTGTTCCCATACCAAGTCCTCGTAATCGTTGCGGAAAAATTTCAGAGAGCATGAGCCACGTTACTGGTGAAATTGCACCTTGTTGGAAGGCCAAAAATGTGACGGTTAAACTCAGCACGACGTAGGGTAGTGCCTCGGTACCCTGGAGCCACATCGACATAAACCCGATGAGTAGCAGCGCACAAGTTGTACCAATCAGCCCTGTTATTAGCATCGGCCGACGCCCTATTTTTCCAAGTAAATAAATCCCAACGAAGGTTGCAAGAACCGATATAACACCGTTCGCAATGTTCCCAATCAGCGCTGCTTCCGTTCCAAATCCGGCATCCCGCAAAATTTCGGTTCCATAATACATAATCGAGTTAACGCCTGTAATTTGCTGGACAACTGCGATTCCAATTCCAATAAAAAGAATACGCCGTACCCAAGAAACACTTAAATCCTTAAAAGTTGCTTTTTTAAGTTCTTGTTCGGCAGCAATATTATCTTTGATCTCTGTTAACTCTTTGCTTGCCTCATTTTGCTCTCTGATTTGTTGTAAGACGCGCAGCGCATCCCCAATTTTTCCTTTAGAAGCTAACCAACGCGGACTTTCTGGCAAAATTAGCATTCCGAACCATAAGATAACAGCTGGAATCGTTGCGATAACAAGCATATAACGCCATACGTTACCATCTTCGCCCAGTGTTGTTCCGATAATAGCATTGAATGTGAAAGCCAATAATTGACCACTTACAATCATTAGTTCATTTTGTGTTACAATTCGCCCACGTCGATGCGCAGGAGACATTTCTGCTAAGTATGTTGGCACTGTTACGGAAGCTCCACCGACGGCAAGCCCCAATAAAACCCGGAAAATAACCATAACAGCCATGCTTGGCGCAAATGTACAGCCGAGTGTCGCAACGAAAAAAATGACAGCTAATGTCAAAAGGTTGCGTCTACGCCCACTGCGATCCGACAATCGCCCACCAAATACTGCTCCAAATGCTGCTCCAAATAGCAACGAACTAGCTACAATACCTTCTCCAGCAGGTGTCAAATTCAATTGACCAGCTTGTGACATGTAAGGCAGTGCGCCATTAATAACCCCAGTATCGTAACCAAATAATAAACCACCAAAAGTCGAAATAATTGTGATTAAACGTAAATAAGCTTTTGGCGTTCGCTTATTAGCTGGCGCCTGTTCCAATGCCAAATCGGGCCCATCTTGTCCTGAAATTTTCATATCATTCGCTCCTCCACTTTTGCTCGTAGCAAGTTTTCATCAATGTATTTTCTAGCAATCAAGGCGTACTCTAAAGGGTTCGCAATCGCTGGATCTTGCTCCGCCTCCACAACAATCCATCCGCTATATTCCGCGGCCAGCAAACACTGAAACACCTCCTGAAAATCAATACAGCCATCGCCTGGTACTGTAAACATCCCTTTTAAAAATGATTCCAGAAAGGATAGCTGCTCTTTTTCACAAGTGCTCCTTACGTCTTTTCTAACATCTTTAAAGTGGACATGCGCAATGCGATCAATATGCTTTTTCAGAAGCATCATGTACTCTCCTTCTGCTACATAAATATGACCCGTGTCATAGAGTAAATGCACGCGCGTGGGGTCCGTCCCTGCCATCAAACGATCTACATCAGCCACCGTTTCAATACCTGTTCCTAAGTGGTGATGGTAAACAAGCTTCAAATCATATGCGTTCGCAATCTCACCCAATTGATTGAGTCCATCAAGCAGAAGTTCCCATTCTTGCGCAGTAAAATGCGGTTTTTCCGTGAAAACATTCTTAGTTTGACCTTGAATACTATACGTTTGCTCAGAAACAACCGCCACATTCGCGTGCACGTTTCGTAAATAGACGCAGTGCTTTGTGAATTCCTGCTTGGCAGAATCCAAACCATCGCGAATAATAAAACTACTAAACCACTGCCCAGCAATTTTTAACTTTCGTAGCGCCAGTTCCTTATTTAAAATATCCGCTTCCGGAAAAAATCCCCCAACCTCTGTTCCTTCAAAACCTGCAACTACAATGTCACTCAGTAGGTGCTGCAACGTGTTTCCTGCTCCAATTTCCGGTATATCATCGTTACGCCAGCCAATTGGCGCGATTCCCCATCTAATCATGAGCAAATACCCCCTATGGTTCTAGTATTTTTTAGCTTTCTCCAATTTCTTTTTGATTGCTTCATGCGCTTTTTGGATACTGTCTTTCGTGGAAACTTCTGAAACCCCAACATGCCACCAAGAATCGTAACCATCTGACATCGTTTTCGGCAAAACTTTCATTTCAATTAACGTGGAGACAGTTTGCTTTTTAGCATCCCCTAGCGCTACTTTTAATTCTGAGATTGTATTTGCCCGATATGTCTTTGCGCCGTATCCTTCTGCAACTTTGGCGTAATCAATGTTCATAATCTGATTATCTGCGGTTCTGAATTCACAAAAGTAACTATCACTACCGTGCTCCATTTGCAGATTATTAATACAGCCATAGCCGGAATTATCAAAAAGTAAGATATTGATTTTATGGTTATACTGTAGAGCCGTGATGAGCTCTGAATGAAGCATGAGGAAACTACCATCCCCTGCCATAGCGTAAACTTCTTGATTTGGCGCTGCAAGCTTAGCACCGAGCGAACCAGAAATTTCATATCCCATACAAGAATAACCGTATTCGAGGTGGAATGTATTCGGAATGTTTGAATTCCAAAGCCGCTGTAAATCACCTGGTAACGAACCAGCTGCACCAACGACGATGCTATCCTCTGCGACCGTATCATTGATTGCCAGAAAAGCCGCCGTTTGTGACAACTCCGTATTCAAAGCATTTGCATATTCGTTCATAACCGCTTGTGAAAATTGATGCTTGATTTCCGGATCAAAGACATCTCGATTAAACGTTACCTTCGCCAATCGATCGCGTTCCACAAGCCATGCTGCTTTCAATTCTGCCAGTTCCATACCATAAGCCGTCTGATAATCTCCAAGTCGCTCTGCCAACTGTTCTAACGTCACTTTTGCATCGGCAACCACCTGAAAAGCATCTAGTTTATATGCTTGTGGACGGCTCACATTAATGTTCAAAAAGATTGTTTCGTCCCAGTTAAACGCCGTTTTCGAGGAAGTCGTAAAGTCTGTATATCTCGTCCCAATACCAATTACCAAATCCGCTTGCCGAATCACCGCGTTTGCGGCACTCGTTCCAAGGATTCCCGTCCCGCCTAGATTGTTTTTAAACGAAAATTCCACCGTTGATTTCCCTGCATGCGTCTCCACGAGCGGAATATTATGCTTACCAGAAATTTCAAGTAACGCCTCACGAGCCTCCGAATAACGCGCGCCACCACCGACAATAATCACAGGACGCTTGCTTTCTTCGATTCTTTCTAGCGCGCCAATAAGTTCTCGTTCCGTTGGTGCTTTTCGGTCGATATAATGCACCCGCTTCTCGAAGAATGCCTCATCAAAATCATACGCCTCACCTTCTGTGTCTTGCGAAATACAAATCGTCGTAGGTCCGGCCGTCGCTGGATTGGTCATCACTTCAAACGCTCGCAATAAGCTACTCATCAACTGCTCTGGACGCGTAATCCGGTCCCAGTAACGCGAAACCGGTTTCAAAGCATCATTCGTTGTCACCGAAGCACTGTAATCCTGCTCTAACTGCTGTAAAACTGGATCAGGTTGTCGCGTCGCAAACGTATCTGCCGGTAAAAGCAGCACCGGAATATTATTTGCAAAAGCCGTCCCAGCCGCAGCCACAAGGTTCGCCGCTCCAGGCCCAGCCGAAGTAGAAACGGCATATATCTTCTTTCGCAAATGCTGCTTTGCAAAAGCAATCGCTGCATGCGTCATGCCCTGCTCATTTTTACCCTGAATAACTTTCAAATGACCTGCATTCTCCTCCAAGGCCTGACCAATTCCAAGCACATTTCCATGACCAAAAACTTGAAATATCCCATCTACAAATGGTGTAATATGACCATCAATCCCAACATACTGCTGATTGATAAACTTTACTAAAGCTTGCGCCGTCGTCAGGCGAATCGTTCCCATTTTCTGTTCCACCTTCCATTTTAAACTTGTGCTGCAATCAGTGCTTCAATCTCTGCAATGGTTGGCATCGCTTCTGATGAGCTATGCTTACTTACTACAATCGAAGCCGATGCACTTCCGAACCTTAGCGCCGTTTCAATCGTTTCACCCGTAATAAGCGCGTAAAGAAACGCCGAAGCATACGAATCACCTGCACCAAATGTCTTCAAAACTTTTGTCAAATAAGCCTTTCCTTGGAACGTTTCACCTGATTTCGTGTACGCGTAAGATCCCTCGACGCCATGCTTAATCACGATTAATTCTGGCGTATGTTCAAAAAGTTCAGTCACAGTCGCTATATTGTCACCACCCGTTTGATTTTCTAGCATATCAAACTCATCTCGCGTTCCGACGACCACATGCGCCTGTTCGGCAACTAACTGATAATAAACCGCTGTCTCCTCTGTCGATTTCCACGTGTAAGGACGATAATCTAATTCGAAAATAAGCTTCACATCATGTTTTCGCGCCAACTGCACCGTTCTCAAAATCGCTTCCCGTGACGGACTTTGCGACAATGCTGTACCAGAGATAACTAGCGCTTTCGTTTGTTTCACATAATCCTCATTAATCTCCTCAGGCTCCAAATAAAGATCCGCCACCTGATCACGGTACATCAAAATACTGCATTCCTCAGGACTTTTAATTTCCGTAAAAGCAAGCCCAGTTTTATGCCCCTCCTTATCCGTCACCATTTCCGACGTATCCACACCGACTTGACGCATATATTGTTCAATAAAACGGCCATGCTGATCATCTGGAATTTTGCCAATAAAACCGACTTTAAGTCCCAACTTCGCTGTCCCAATCGCGATATTCGCAGGCGAACCACCAACATATTTTGAAAATGTCATCGTTTCTTCCATTGGACGATTGTACTCCACCGCGTTCAAATCGATACAAGCCCGCCCAACTGCAATCACATCATATTTCTTCGTTTCATCAAATACATATTTCATTTAGCCACAGTCCTCCTTATTTTCGATCTAGAATCCATGCATGCGCCGGATCATTATGAAAATTCCACGTTCGAACAGGCCCAGCCATCACATTTAAATAATATGACGTATACCCATCAGGCACGCCAACCGGATGATACCCCACGGGAACAAGCACCACATCGCGATTTTCCACCGCCATCGTCTCATCGATGGACCGATCATCCGTATACACCCGCTGAAAAACAAACCCCTGCTCTGGATGCATCTCATGATAATAAGACTCCTCTAAAAATGACTCCGCAGGCAAATTGTTCTGATCATGTTTATGCGGTGGATAACTTGACCAATTGCCACCCTCCGTATAAACTTCAACAACTAACAAACTATTCGCCGTCTTCACAGAATCTGGCAAAATATTATGCACCGTTCTCTGATTGCTATATTTTCCACGATGCTCCTTTGAGTTCTCCTCTGCTGGAATCAAAACAGTCGGTCGTTGCTGCTCAGAAGGCGCATAACAAAGGGCCACCCGAACCCCATCTGATTCTGCTTTCACACGAAACGACCGATCATTCGAAATATAAACACTATCCGTCGGAATCCTCTCAAACACGCTTGCCCGCCGTCCAATTTTCTCAAATGTCTGCTCCAAATCGGTTACCGTAATCCGTCCAGTAAGCGCAACGATACACACTTCCAATTTTCCAAGCGACGCCTCATACGTTTCATCCTTTACCAAATCCAGCATTTTAAAGCCAACATATTTCAGCAGAGAATCCTCACTAATCGCCACATCCTGTACACAAGCTTCTGCCAAATTTGGCTTCCGAAGTAAATTTGCCATCCTTACAACATCTCCTCTAATCTTCAAAATCCGGCTTCGGATAACGCGCCGTCACAACCTTTTTACGTGTATAAAAATCAACACTATCCTTCCCATTTGCATGTAGCGTGCCAAAGAAAGATGATTTCCAGCCAGAGAACGGGAAGAACGCCATCGGAGCAGGCACACCAAGGTTCACACCAAGCATTCCCGCGTCGATGTTCTCCCGAAAATAACGAATTGCCGAAGCATTCGTTGAAAATAAACAAGCCCCATTCGCAAATTCAGATGCGTTCGCAATCGCAATCCCCTCTTTCAAATTTTTCACTCGAATCACTGATAATACTGGCGCAAAAATCTCATCCTTCCAAATTGTCATATCCGTCGTAACCCCGTCAAAAATCGTTGGTCCAACAAAATAACCATCATCCAACGTATCACTTCGCCCATCGTAAACGAGATTAGCGCCTTCTGCGATTCCCTTTTCAATATAAGCAAGCGTTCGCTCCTTGTTTTCTGCACGAATCACCGGCCCCAAGGAAACACCATCATCCAAGCCATTTCCAATCTTAATCTGGCTCGCTCGTTCCGTCAGTTTTGCCACAAATTCATCTGCAATCGAATCTTCCACTGTCACGACTGCGCAAGCCATGCATCGCTCGCCTGCAGAGCCGAATGCCGCAGCAATAATATTCGTCAACGCATCATCCAAGTTCGCATCTGCAAGCACAATAGTATGATTTTTTGCCCCTGTAAGCGCCTGTACTCGTTTCAAATTCTCGCTTCCCTTTTTGAAAACATATTCACCAACAGGTTTCGAGCCCACAAAAGAAACCGCTTTAATTTCAGAGTGCTCCAGAATGCCATTCACCACATCATGTGCCCCGTAAACCACATTGAAAACCCCATCTGGCAAACCCGCCTCCGTAAACAATGCCACAATGCGCTCCATCAAAAGCGGCGTCCGTTCGGAAGGCTTCAAAATAAATGTATTCCCCAGCGCAATTGCCATCGGGAACATCCAGCAAGGTACCATCATCGGAAAGTTAAACGGTGCAATACCACCAATCACACCAATCGGATATCGATAATTTGTTGCCTCTACATCCGTCGCAATCGAAGCTAGCGAATCCCCCATCATTAATGTTGGTGCCCCAGCCGCAAATTCCACATTCTCAATCCCACGCTGCACCTCACCAAGCGCTTCCGTCAAATTTTTTCCATTTTCAATCGTAATCAAGCGCGCCAGTTCATCCTTATTTTTCAATAACAATTGCTGATAATTAAATAAAATTCGCGCCCGCCTTGGAACAGCGACATGACGCCATTTCTCAAAAGCTTCAGCCGCCACACTAGCCGCATTATCAAAATCTGCGCGAGTCGAAATCGGCACCTGCGCCACAATTTCCTTTGTTGCTGGATTTATAACATCTTCATAAACTGCTGTCTCACTCTCCACCCATTTACCACCAATAAAATTCTTCAGTTTTCTAGTCTCTGTCACTACATTTCCTCCTCCATATATAAACGCTTTCATTATTCCTTATAAAAAATACTACAACACCTCAAGATAACCTTTCAAAAGTGATTTCTTGGTAACATCTTGATTACATTCTATACTTATCATGAGTAAATGTCAATCATCATTTTCCGATTATTCATCAAAACATAGCCAAAAACCATTTAAAATAAAAGAAAACAAGCTATCAGCACATCATATTGTTACATGTTGATTAACTTTTGAATATATGTTAAACTTTAGGCAAGTTATTGATGAATAGGAGAATGTAAAAATGAAAGAAAAGCGACTGCAATTAGTGGAAGAATTCATCCAAGAAAAAGGCACAGCATCTTTAGACGAATTATGCGAACACTTCGACGTCTCAAAGAACACCATTCGTCGTGACATAAATAAAATCCTCGAAAAAGGAACCATCCAGAAAGTATACGGTGGAGTAAGGACCACTTCCGACCGCCTTATTCCTTTTGAGAATCGCGATCATGCAAATCAAGAGGAGAAGTATATTATCGGGGAAATTGCCGCAAGCTATATAGAAGAAGACGAGATTATTTTCATCGATTCCGGCACAACAACACGAAACATCATGGATTTTTTACCTAAGAGTATAAAAGTGACGCTTTTAACAAACAGTTTAGACATTATTAATGCTGCTGCAGCGATGGAAAACATTAATTTAATCATCATCGGGAGCAACTACAAGCGCAAAACAAAATCCTTTGTTGGTACTGACGACTCGAATACAATTGATAAATATAACGTAAACAAAGCCTTCATGGCTGCAACCGGTGTCTCCATCTCCCACGGTCTAACAAATTCGGACTTACTCGAATATGAAATCAAAAAAAGGATCGTGATGAAAGCCGAAGAAATTATCCTGCTCGCTGACCACTCTAAATATGGCAAATCCACCTTACTAACCTATTGCCCACTCGAGAATGTGCATACCATTGTCACGGCAAAACCGCTTTCTGAAGAATATGCAACGTTTTGTAAGAAAAACCATGTTCAGATAGCTACAAAATAACCTAGATTGGAAAGGAAGTAGACGAATGCCACTATTGAGATTTGATTTAATTAAAGGACGCACACCCGCAGATATTAAGAAGTTGCTGGATACCGTACATGATGCCATGGTTGAGGCATTTGACGTACCTGAAAGCGATCGCTATCAGATTGTGCATCAACACGAGCCCTATGAAATGGTAGTTGAAGATACTGGGCTCGGATTTAAGCGAACAGAGCAGTTCGTTTTGCTTAGTATTGTGAGTAAAAAGAGAACGGCGATACAAAAACAACTTCTGTATAGGCTCACCGCTGAAAGGTTAGCTACTATTTGTGGGATTGCTTCGACAGATTTAATGATTTCAATTACTGAAAATGAGAATACCGATTGGAGTTTTGGATTAGGAGAAGCGCAGTTTATTACGGGGAAACTCTAAAGAAACCAGCAATCGCTCTGCCTCGAGGGGCAGGGAGATTGCTGGTTTCTTGTGGATCTGTGTGAAGCATCGATTGCTGATTTAGGGCCTCAACATACAGTTAACTGGAATGAAACTGACTACCTTCTAAACACTCAAAATTTTCGTGGCCTCCGCAAAAGTCAAAAGAGGACTTTCACTGCGCCCTCTAACAATTTCTGTCGAGGCTGAACGGGCTGTTTTCGCTTTGTTGTGGCTCTTATGAAGCATCTTCTGCTGAATTAGAGCCTCAATATGAGTACGAACGCAGTGAGTATTCGTTCCATTAAAAATTCGGGTTATAGAACGACCGATTATCCAAGCCAAACACTCGCTCTGAGAACTCGCCTGGTTTCGTATGGCGCAACGCTTTATCCATCATATTCATCGAGGCATCCATCAAATCAATCTGATGCAGAATCTCGGCCTCTCTCACAAGCGGTGGCTTAGGGCTACCCCATTCGCCTTTGCCATGATGACTCAAAAGAACATGTTTCAAAATAACGACTTCCTCACCGTCAATCCCGAGTTCATCCGCCATCTTACTCACTTCTTCTACCACAATCGAAATATGCCCAATCAAATTACCTTCTAATGTATACGTAGTAGAAATAGGACCGGAAAGCTCAATCACTTTTCCAAGATCATGCAAAATTACACCTGCATACAGTAAATCCCGATTCACCGTCGGATACAAGTCCGCAATAGACTTTGCCAAGCGCAACATCGATACCACGTGGAAACTAAGCCCCGAAACAAATTCATGATGGTGTCGTACTGCCGCCGGATAATCAAAAAAATCATCCTGATACTTCTTTAAAAGCGCCCGTGTAATACGTTGTAAATTCGCGTTTTGCATCTCAAAAATATATTTTGTAACCTCTTCAGTCATCTCCGTTTTATCAATCGGCGCCGTTTCCATAAACTGACCAATGCTTACACCGTCAATTCCTGATGACTGCCTAATTTGGCGAATTTTCAACTGCTTTCTACCACGGTAATTCTGTACTTCACCTACAATATTGACAATATTTTGACTCGCATAATTTTCCTCATCACTGTCCGAAATGTCCCACAGTTTCGCCTCTAGTTCTCCCGATTTATCCTGTAAAACTAACGATAAAAAAGGCTTACCATTGCTCGCGATTCCCCTCGTACTCGATTTAATTAATAAAAACAAATCTAGTCCTTCTCCAACTTCATAATCCAATAATCTCTTATCCATCTTCAGGTCGCCTACTTTCTCTGATTCCATTTTCGCCTCTCTTTTACCACTCTAGTATAGCATGTGTTGCGCTTCCTTGGGAAAATATTTACTAAGCTGCTTATGACATGTAAAAAAGATAATCTGATTATCTTGCCGTATGTCCTGCAACAATATCATAATTTCCTCCAAACGTGCCTCATCAAAATTCACAAAGCTATCATCGATAATAATTGGCAAGCGTTGTTCACCATGCAACATTTGAATTACCGCAAACCGAATTGCCAAGTACAATTGCTCCTTTGTCGCTTGACTCAACTCCTCTGGAAAGAATCGCACTCCATCATGACGCTCCACTTGCAACCTATTTTCCACAAATCGTACTTGCTTATAATTATCTTTTGAAAGTAACTGAAAAAAATGCGTCGCACGCGTCAAAACTTTTGGCAATTTCTCCTCCTGCAATTTACGCATAATTTGGCCAACCATTTCCTTCGCCAACTTCACACGAATCCATTCCTTCGCTAACTCTTGAAAAGTCTCTCGCTCCGAATAAAAATGTTGCATCCGATCCGAGAAGCTTTGTCCATCCTCAAGCGCATCCCTTGCTAATTCATTCTCCACAATCGTCTTATTATAACGATCCAAATCTGCATCCAACATTCGTAATCTGTCTTTACGCTCCAGCACTTGCGCACTAATCTCGCTCTCATGCTGAACCCCTGCCAACATCTCCAAGTGCACATCCGTAATTTGCGCCCGAAGCAAAACAGCCCGTTCCTGCCATTTCCACTGTTGCTCCACCTGCAATCCTTTCTGCCTGAAAAACTCTTCATTCTTCACATTCGCAGCCTTTAACAATTCCGACTTGTCCAATGCTATCGAAGCCTTTTCCCGCTCCAAAATAGCAATCTGATTTCGTAGTTGCTCCTCTTTCTCCTGTGACTTCGCAATTTCTGCAACATACGATTTCCGTGCCTTACGCTTTGTCCTAAGTTGCATCACCTGCTCATCCACAGGCAACGATTCAAGTCCTAATTCTTGCTCCAACTCTGCAAGCTTTGACGTCCATGCAGCCACTTTCTTTTCTAAAATTCGCGCTTCATTCATAGCCTTCGTCTTGTTTTCTATCCCCAGCTTAACCTCACGCCAAACAAACAGAATACTCTCCAAACGCTTCCCAGAAAAATCACTCGGCAAGAAAAATAATTCCCGATATACTTGCCATTTAGCATCCAAATCCGCGTCAACTATTTGTAATTCTCGCAACCGTTTCTCCAATTGTCCCAACTGTACCGTCAAATAATCCATTTCGTCATAACACTTTTTAAGCGCAACTCTCGCCTGCTTTTGCTCCAAAAAAGCGCCATACTCCATCGGATCATAATGGGTCTTCACCAGCAGCTTCTTAGTAAACCTAATCCAAGCAATAACTGCTCCAACCAAAAATAGCGCCGCCATACCATATAAAATAACCCACTGTAACACAACAGCTAAAACTAGAGATACTAAGAATACCACAGATAATCCCAAAGCCGGCATAGGAGACACAGCTTTCTTTCTTGCTTCTTGTCGCTCCAATCTCTGTTGTGTCTCTTGAAACTTAGCCGAAGACCATAATCCCTGTTCTAGATTCTCGCACTGCTTCTGGAGTTGTGCCAGTTCGTTGTTCTTCCATGACTCCTGTTGTTGCAACTCAGCAACTTGAAGCTGATTCCGTTCTGCTTCCTGTTGTAAATTCACCAAGTCATGTTCTATAGAAACATCTAGCCGCATCGCTAAAATATCATCATCCTCAGGAATCACCTTCACCGCATCCAATGATACAAACTGTTGCGCCTCCTTCTGGTTCAAATAACGAATCTCTTGCTCCAACTCACTAATATGTCTTTGCCATTCTTGAAAAAGCGGCCACTCCTCCAACAATCCATCCACTTTCTCCGCATCTGACTCACTCCACAAATCATTCGTTCGCTGTTGTTCGACAAGCTTTACCAAATCCTCCTGCCATTGAATGAGTTGTGCATTCAGTTCCTTCTCCCTCGCCACCAAATGCTCTAGCCGAACGACGCCGTTTGCTGGAAAATCCAAATCTCCCAACTGTTCCATTTGCTTCCTTAAGAACTGCCACTCTTCATAAATCGGCCAAATCTTGAGCAAGGTTTCCTCCTGCTCTACTTCAAGTCGAAGTACCTGTCTCTGCACATGCACTCTAGCAACACCACCTTGCGCCTCTTCCAAATCACTCAAAATACGCAAATACTGTTGGTTGTTTCGCTTCCCATCTTGATAAGTTGCAAATGCTAACTTCACCTTTTGCAACTGCTGATTCAACTTCGGATTTTTCCCACTCGGCTTAAAGAGTTCATCCAATCTCTTTTGCAAACGCTCCTCTGCTCGAATCAAAACATCCGAACCAATCGTCCCAGTTGCCAATAAATATCTCTCAAAATCTACTTCCTTTAAGTTCTGCACATTTTGTAAACCATGGATATCAAAAGAAAAAATAGATTGATAGCGCGCTCGGTCCGTCCCACCAAGTAGTTGTTCCAATTCAGCATCTGATCCAGTCGAGCCATCCTCAAAATAAACTATCACATCCCCCGTTGCCTTACCACGTAATCGCTCTACAGTAACCCGACCAAACACCGTATCCTCCAACACCAGTTTTCCACCATAAGCCCCCTTATTCTTAGGCTCCATTCGCGGTAAACTTTGTTGCTTTGTCGGAAAACCAAATAAGATACTATGAATAAAAGCCATAATTGTTGATTTTCCAGCCTCATTTAATCCGAAAAACAATTGAAAATCCTGCAAGTTCTCTATTGTTTTGCCTTCCCATTTACCATATCCAATAATCTCCAATGCACTAATTTTCATTTGATGTCACCCTTTAACTGTTCCAACATATTTTCTAACAAAATAGCCGAATCCTCAACAAGAGCCTTGCGCTCCAATTCATCCAGATCTTCTAAAAAGCGACTTGTTGCACCATTTGCAAATAGACTGTCTGTTGTCTGATAAAAAGCACTTTCCTGCTTTAAAGCTTCTTTCGCCATTTCCCATTCCGCCAACAATCCAGAGGAGGCCAACCAATCAGTATCCTGCTTCACTACCTCATAAGTTACGCGCATCACCCAAACAAAATTCGGCTCATCTATCCATAGCTCCTGTAACGTATCTAGCCATTCACCACTATCCATACGCTGCTTCACATCACTACTAAGCGCAACCTCAGATTTCACAACGAGTGATAGTAAAACTGCCTTATTCGCCCTCTTAGTATCTTTCACCGCCTGCATTAGCAATTGAAAAAGCCCCGAAAAATCTACTTCTGTTCGAATTTCAAGTCGTTTCTCTTCCCAAATAATTGGTGCTGTATCAACAAAAATTAACTCTGCGCCAGTTTCACGTAGTGAGACAAGCGTAACACCTTTTTCTCCTGCTTCTTTACGATGCCGTCCTTGAATATTTCCCGGGAAATAAATCATTGGCTCCTCTGCTAAAACTTGCCGTAAGTGGATATGTCCCAGTGCCCAATAATCCATTTGTTTCATATCATTCACTCGAAATGGAGCATAGACATCCTGCATTGGATTTCCGGTCATTTCCGAACCATGTAACAAACCGATATGAAAATCAGCCTCACCCATACGTTCATATTTCTTATAAACCGCTTCTCGAACATGACGCTCACCGTAACTAAAGCCATACAAATTCGCCGTACTTCCACCTGAACTCGTAAACTGGTAACACTCCAGCTCAGTATCAAAAACCGTTACATTATCAGGTAATTTCAGTCGGTCCTGATACTTCGCTACATAATCATGATTTCCATGTATCATGTAAACAGGAATTCCACTTTTATTCAATCGTTCCATTTCTCGATAAAACCGAGCCTGTGCCTTGATACTCTGATCTTCTTCATCATATATATCACCAGCAATAATTACAAAATCAACCATTTCTTCTATCGCCACATCGACACTTTTAGTAAACGATACAAAAGTGCTGTTCTTTAACTGTCTAAAAACCACATCCGGCAGCTGCTTTAAGCCTAAAAACGGGCTATCCAAATGTAAATCCGCCATATGTACAAATCTTACCTCTTTCATTATAGCCCTCCTAGATCACGAATATACGTTCTATTATAACCTGAAGTTCCTTATCACACAACGAAATCCCACTTAACAGAGATAAATTTTTACAAAAGTCTCCCAATTACTCAGAAAACATGATATTCTAAACGTATTAAAATCACAGGAGGTAACCGTCAATGAGTAATTGGCATCGTAGTTTCGGCGTGTATGGCGTCGCAGAAAATAACGGCAAACTACTAATGGTACAACGCGAGAACGATCCGTATAAGCAAAAGTGGGATTTACCAGGAGGAAAACTGAATGAAGATGAAACATTAATGGATTGTTTAAAACGAAATATAGCAGAAATTGGTGGAAAACCTGATATTACCGCTAATCTTGGCGTCTACGATTTCCTAGTTGGCTATCCTTTTCTGGATAAACGCATTTTACAACACATTACCGCTCTTTTCTACATGGATATAGACTTTACTGCCGAGAGAGCTGTCCCATTAATATTCCAAGCAGAGCCTACAGAAAAACGTCCCTATCAATGGGTTCCAATGAATTTACTAACAGAAAACAACGCTACACCAGCCGCCCTAAAAGCCGCCGAAATCCTTCAAAAATAAAAAAAGCCGTACAAAGCTCTTAACTAGAAGCTCATGTACGGCATTTTTCCATCTACTTATTTTTCTTTTACATCATATAATTCTTGTAACGGAGTCATAATAATGCGGTTTAAATCATTGATAATTAAGCTCATCGCTTGCTCTTTTTCCATCAAATTTGTGATAGCCGCATTACTCTGAACTTCCTCAGCGACTTCTTGCGCCAAATCGATTGTCTCATCGTCAATTTCTTGACCACTCATTTGTTTTTCTTGAATTGTTACCTGTACTTCGCGGAAACGATCAAATTTCACTTTTGCCTCAGCATCTGCGTTTACATCCGCATATGCTTGCTTCAAGTTTGTAAATTGTTCTGTTTCACGAATGCCACGCTCTAAATCGTTTGCAATGTCATAAATATTGATAGTCATCTTATGTTCCTCCATATATCCGAATTTTTCTTCCATCCCCACTATATCAAATTTCGCAAGTAAGGGCAAAGGTTAAAACCAAATGGCAATAATGCCTTGAAGTACTCCGATAAATCCACCTAAAAAGCCTCCCAAATAAGTAATCATTTTTAGCTCTTTTCCGGATATATCGAGTACAATCTGTTCCATTTCATGCAATGAAAAAGCCTCAATCTGATGTTGTACCATTGTTCCAATCTCAAGACGCTTCATCACTTCTGCGCTATGTTCACTAGCAAAATGTAACACCGTATCTATCAAAAATGGTACCACTCTGTCCAAGATGTCCTGCTCATACGGACGAATCCAATCTTGAACTGGCGTATCCAGCCACTTCTCCAGTTGCACCGTGCGCATAATTTCCGCAATCAACTGCTCCGAGAACTGCTCCTGCTTGTCGACCGGCATCACGTCCACCAATGCACGCTCCGAAAACTGTTGCCATTCTGATACAATCAATGCCTCCAAAACAGCCTCTGTCTCAGGTTTACCAAGAAATTTTAAAACCTCTTTTTGCATCCGCGTCACGAATGTATCATTATTCAAGAAAAGTCCAACCATCCCGCCAACCTTGCCACGATCTGCTAAAATTCGCTCAATCATAGACTTAATCTGGAGTTTCCCAGCATCACTTGCCGTAAACATACTGACCTTTTGTAACGTTTGGGCAGAAATGGCAGGAATTTTCCGAGCTAGCTCTGCGTGTACCACATCTGGTAATACTTTTTTCACCGCCAACTCATTTCGCTTAGCAAAAAACTGATCCAGTTGCCCTTTCAAAGCCACCGCGATTTTGTCATTCGCCGTATCTCCAATAGCCGTCATATCCCACTGCGCCAAGAGTTCTCTCGGTGTCGTATGAATCGCAAGTTGCTCCCGAACCAGCTCATTCGCCGTTGTCACAAGCTCTGTGCGCAAATCTTCACTCGCAAGCTTTTCCTGCACCGCCTCGTTCGTCAACAAATGCTCCGCGACCACCTCGCCGATTTTCACTGCCAATTCCTCACGTCGCTTCGGGATAACACCCGGTGTAAACGGGATTCGCCATTTTCCGATATATTTTGCCTCAAACGGCCTAAAAAGCATTCGAATCGCAATAAAATTCGTCGCAGCGCCGATAAACGCTCCAACAATAACCATAAATATAATCGTCATCCAATCGCTCAAAATAGCGTCACCTTCTAATTTCCATGTCGTGTTATCATCTTACGGCATTTTTGCTCACTACACAATGGTTTCGTTGCAATTTCAGCCTAAAGTATGATTACTCCAAATTCGTCATTTTTAACGGATCAATCCACATGTCAAACTGCTCTTCCGTGACGAATCCCGACCGAATCGCCGCCTCTTTTAGCGATAAATTTTCTGCAAACGCCGTCTTTGCAATTTTTGCAGCCTTCTCATAGCCTATATGTGGATTGAGCGCCGTCACAAGCATCAATGACCGATCAACCAACTCCTGCATCACTGCTTCGTTCGCCTCTAGCCCTTCCAAACAGTGCACTCTAAATGAACGCATTCCATCAGCTAGCAACCGCACTGACTGCAAGAAATTATAAATAATAACCGGCTTATATACATTTAACTCAAAATTTCCCTGGCTCGCTGCTATATTAATCGTCGTATCATTGCCCATCACTTGCGCCACAACCATCGTCAATGCCTCACATTGCGTTGGATTCACTTTTCCAGGCATAATCGAACTACCAGGTTCATTCGCTGGAATCGTCAACTCACCGATCCCACTACGCGGCCCACTCGCCAAAAACCTAACATCATTCGCAATCTTCATCAAATCAGCCGCCAAAGCCCGCACAGCTCCATGCACAAAACTAATCTCACTATGACTTGTTAATGCATAAAATTTATTCGATGCCGAGCGGAACTTGTGTCCTGTGTCAGCCTCCAAATGTTTCGCGACACGATCTCCAAAGTCCGCCGTTGCATTGAGTCCAGTCCCAACCGCCGTACCTCCAATTGCCAATTCTAGCAAATGGTCACTACTTTGTACGATAAATTTCTCTGCATGCGCAATCATGCTCTCCCAACCACTAATCTCTTGACCTAGCGTAAGCGGCGTTGCATCCTGTAAATGCGTCCGGCCAATTTTGACCATTCGCCAATATTTCTCTTTCTTCTCCGCGAGCACTCGTCGCATCTCACTGAGTTCTGGCATCAACTGCTCAACAATTGCTTCGTATGCTGCAATGTGCATTGCTGTCGGGAACGTATCATTCGAACTCTGCGACATATTCACATCATCATTCGGATGCACCGACTCCCCAGCAATATGCGCTACAACCTCATTCACATTCATATTTGACTGCGTACCACTCCCAGTTTGCCAAACAACAAGCGGAAAATGCTCATCCAGATTCCCAGCGACTATTTCGTCACACACATCTGAAATAGCACGCGCTTTCTCCTCACTAAGTTTCCCAAGATCAGCATTACTCCAAGCTGCCGCCCTTTTCAACCTAGCAAAAGCCCGTACAATTTCGCTCGGCATCCGCTCCTCACCAATTTTAAAATTCTGCCGACTTCGCTCCGTCTGCGCCCCCCAAAATTTATCCTCAGCAACCGCAATCTCACCAATCGTATCCCGTTCCATTCTTACCATAGTAAAAAGTCCCCCTTCAAAAATTATGTATCTTCCTCCATCCTACCAACAAAAAAGACTCAAAGCAACAATCCGCCTTGAGTCCCAGCGTGTCGACAAACGCTTAATTTTTGCAAAAAATCATGTCGAGCAGTTTTTCTAAGTTCTAACTTTGAGTCCTTCGTAATTATTTAGTTGCCAAACGAATCAAGAATATTGTTAAATCCATCCGCAATCTGACCACCAATTTCTCTCGCTTTCTCAGCGCCTTTTTTGATGGTTTCGCCAGCACCTTTCGCCGAATCCTTAATAGATCCCCAGAAATCACCCGCTTGCTCAGATACAGCATTCTCCTTATTCTTTTCTTCTGTTTTCACCGATGCGCTCTTTGTTCCAAAATCAACAGGTTTTTGATACTTCAACCCGCTCTTCATCACATAGTGCGCAAGCGATGCCACACCATCAGAACTTGTCGTCTTCAAATAGTGAGCTTCGTCTGTTTTATCAAAGCCTATCCAGACAGAGCCGACTAAATTTGGTGTATAACCAACGAACCACTGATCCTTCGTGCCATCCGTCGTAAATGGTACTTGTGTCGAGCCCGTTTTACCAGCCATTTCATAGCCAGAAACGCCAGCATTTTCACCAGTACCACCATTATTAATGACATCAATTAGCATCGAAGTCATGTCTGTCGAAACTTTCTTAGAAATAATTTGTTTCGTTGATGCCTCGTTCTCATACACTACTTTCCCTGTGGGATCAACAATTTTACGAATAATGTGAGATTCTGGTTTTGCGCCATCATTGGCAAATGTTGCATACGCTGTCGCTAATTCCACTGGTGATACACCTTTATTTAAGCCACCAAGCGTTAAACCAAGGTATTCATCTTCTTTCGTCAACTGAATCCCAAAGCGTTTCACCGAATCAACACCTTTTTGTAGGCCAATTTTATCAAGAAGCCATACAGCTGGCGCGTTAATCGACTTCGCCACTGCTGTGTACATTGGAACTTCACCGCGATAAACACCACCCACATTAGTCGGCGTATATTTACCATAAGTCGTCTTCTCATCCTGCAACATGTCATCTACTTTCCAACCTTCTTCAAGCGCCGGAACATAGGTCGCAAGGGGTTTCATTGTTGAACCTGGCTGAGCTTTCATCTGTGTGGCACGGTTAAATCCACGGAAAACATGTTTGCCACGACCACCAACAAGTGCACGAACTCCGCCACTCTCTGGATCCATCAGGACAGCTCCGCCTTGTACAAGGGTGCCATCCGCCGAGTTTGACGGGAATAAACTATCATTTTCAAACGTGCTTTCGAGTGCCGCTTGATAATTCTGATCGAGCTCTGTATAGATTTGATAGCCTTTTTTCATGATATCATCTTGCGTTAGGTCGGTTTCTTTCAAAGCTTCATTAATGACAGCATCGGTATACCATGGGTAGTGATAATTATCTGGATCCTTCGATTTATCCGTCAATACTAGCTTAGTCGCCTGATATTCTTTCATTTGTTCCTTCGTAATCTTACCATTTGTGTACATCGCACCTAGCACGATATTGCGTCTATTTATTGCCTTATCTGCGTGCGTATACGGATCATAGGCAGACGGCGCTTGCAAAAGTCCAGCAATTGTCGCAGCCTGTGGAATCGTTAATTCAGAAGCACTCGTTCCAAAATATTTCAGCGCAGCATTTTCCACACCCCACTCATTATTGCCAAAGTAGGACGTATTCAAGTACATCTCTAAAATTTCATCCTTCGTATACGTCTTTTCGATTTCGCGTGCCATAAATAGCTCTTTCGCTTTTCGCGTAAAAGTCTGATCCTGCGTCAAGAGCGCATTTTTTGCTACTTGCTGGGTAATTGTACTGCCACCACCCGTAATGTTTCCTGTCGTGGCAAGTCCCCAAACAGATCGGAAAATCCCCTTTATATCGAAACCGCCATGTTCATAAAATCGTTTATCTTCAATTGAAATAACAGCATTTTGTAGATTCGGTGACATGTCTTTGATGCTAATAAATGTAGCATCCGACGCAGAGAGTTCACCCGCTTTGTCATTATCCTTATCATAAATAACTGTCGTCGTTTCAAGTCCCTTTTTTAAAGCATCGATGTCGGCTGACTTGGCCACAATGACCAGCGATACAATAAAAATCAGTATACATGTCAAACCAATAAGTGTTATAAATTTCCCGATATGCTTATTTTTCCAAAAACGGCGGAATTTACGCCAACCGATCCCCAACCACTTCTTTAGAAAGAGCAAGAAGCTTTTTAAATAGGTCAAGATAGTTTTGTTCTCATTATTCACGCATATCTCCTAGCTTTCTACATTAGTTTTGTTAGTTAAACTCAGCTGTATACGTCCATTTTACGGCAAAAGACCGAATCACGCCACCAACTTTAGACCGATTTCCACAACCTCATTCTAATTATACACAATTTCGTAACAATATTTACGCTTTTTTTATTTTATTTTCGAAATGAGGTTTTTGTCTTTTCATACGGGGTATTTACCTACTGTTAACGGGAAAGGCCAAACGAATGAATCGTATATATCATCACGTCTTCCATAAAAGGCGTTATTACCTGCTTTCATTTAGACCTAGTTGAAATAACGCACATTCGCATTTTTTCAGTCTAAAGAGCAAGAAAGGATTTGGAGCATGAAGAAGAAACTTATTTACTTCCTATCACAAAGACACATTCGCAGTTCCATGGCAGAAGCTTGGGCCTCCAAACTCGCCATCAGCAATGCTCAATTTATTAGTGGCTCTTGGTGTCACACACAGACATCGCCATTTGTCGCAGATGCCCTTCTAGAGTATGCCATGGAACCACCTGCAACAATGCCCGTAACTCCTAGCCAAAAATTATTAAACGAGGCTGACTTAATTGTCACAATCTACGACTCCGCCACTGAACTTGCCCCAGGATTTCCAGAAGAACTGAGCGATAAAATTGTTTACTGGGACATCAAAGACCCGGAACTAAGCCCAGATGCGCCTGTGAAATGGGCATATTACCAGGAGGTATGCGACAGTATCGCGGCATCCGTTAAAGGTTTAGAGAAATCATTGCTATAAATTGCTAATCTCACTAGCCACCGTATTCTGATACGCTTGCTAGCGGGATTTTTATTATCCAACGTAAATGAAAGGAAGAGGTGAAATATGATGGATAATTATGAGGATCTAAAAAAAGGCGAACGGGGCGCATGGCTTAGTATCATTGTTTACATTTTCTTGGCAACACTCAAAATTGTCACTGGGTTTCTAGGTCATTCTGACGCACTACAAGCCGACGGACTAAATAATACAACCGATATCATCGCCTCTGTGGCCTTGCTTATCGGTCTAAAAATTTCGCGTATCCCGCCAGATGAAGATCATCTATACGGTCACCGACGCACAGAAACGATTAGTTCCTTAATTGCTTCCTTCATTATGTTTCTCGTTGGCATCCAAGTTATATGGCAGGCATTTCTCGCATTCATTCATCAAGAATTCGCCACTCCCTCTTCTCTCACAGCAATTGTGGCTCTATTTTCAGGCATTGTCATGTATATCGTATACTTAATTAACAGTAAACTCGCGAAAAAAATAGATAGTTTAGCCGTCAAAGCAGCAGCCTACGATAATCGTTCAGATGCGTATGTCAGTTTTGGAACATGTATCGGTATAACTGGTGCCATAATTGGGATTACATGGCTAGATAATATCACTGCATTTCTCGTAGGCGTACTCATCATCTACACCGCATGGAAAATATTTTATGATGCGGCACACACGCTCACCGATGGCTTTGATATTGGTAAAATCGAGTCCATCCATACTATCATCGCGAACGTCTCTCAAGTCCACCAAGTTTTAGATATTAAAGCACGCATGAATGGCAATAGAATCTGGATTGACGCAACGATTTCTGTCAAAGCTGATCTAAGCGTTGCCGAAAGCCATACTATCACAGAAAAAATTGAAACCGCAATCCGAGAAACCTATCCAAACGCTTACACACTCGTTCATATCGAGCCTTATTTCGATAACCATATAAGTAAATAAACTGTAAAAATTTAGAGTAAATATAAGTTCTTGTTCGCTTGTTTTATTCTCACATTTGACTTATAATCTAGATTAAGTATACTCGTTGGGAGGGAAAAACACGTTGGGGCAGATAAACTAAAAATATATACAAAACGAAACAATCATATAAATCGTTGCTGTCTCGTGTTTCCTTGCTGAATGGATAAACCTTCCTGGATAAACACAAACACAGCACAAAAACTTTAGAACCCATAGGAGGTGTTCGCCATTTCTGGTGCTTTATCAGGAATGGCCATTCATTGATATTAACCACTAAATTTTTAATTATTGCTTTACTAATTGCAATTTCAGCATTTTTTGTCGCAACCGAGTTCGCCATCGTAAAAATGCGCCCAAGCCGTTTGGACCAACTGATTTCAGAAGGTAACAAGCGCGCGAATTTAGCAAAACATATATACGCACATATGAACGCATATCTCTCTGCCTGTCAATTAGGTATTACGATTAGCTCTCTTGGACTTGGTTGGTTAGGGGAATCAACAGTGGAGGCAGCTTTACATCCACTTTTTGTGATGTTTGAATTGCCAAGCTCTGTAACGTCTGTACTTTCTTTTACCATTGCATTTATCCTAATTACCTTCTTACATGTGGTTGTTGGAGAACTCGTTCCAAAAACATTAGCTATCGACAAAACAGAAGCTGTCGCACTTGCTGTTGCGCGCCCGCTCCATATCTTTTATAAAGTTATGTTCCCATTCATCTGGCTTTTAAATGAATCAGCAGTAGTTATCGCGAAGATGTTCGGATTAGAACCAGCTACAGATCATGAAATCGCCCATACAGAAGAAGAGCTACGAATTATCGTCGGTGAAAGTTACAAGAGTGGTGAAATCAACCAATCTGAATTTAGCTATGTTAATAAGATTTTCGATTTTGATGAACGAATGGCGAAAGAAATTATGATTCCACGTACAGAAATTGTTACTGTGGATACTGGTGGCACGATTGCCGATTTATCTGACATCATGAAATACGAACGCTACACACGCTATCCAGTTATTGAAGGCGACAAAGACCACATTATTGGTGTACTAAACTTGAAAGAAATTCTTTCGGCATATGTCGAAAATGGCTCTGATTCGGCATTCAGCATTGATCCTTATGTTAAACCAATTATACGTGTGATTGAAACGATTCCAATTAAAGAATTACTCATCCGAATGCAGCGCGAACGTTCGCATATCGCGATTCTGTTAGATGAATATGGCGGAACATCTGGACTCGTAACAGTTGAAGATATTGTCGAAGAAATCGTTGGTGACATTCGTGATGAATTCGACGCTGATGAAATTCCCGAAATCCGTAAAATTAAAGACGGCCACTTCATTATTGATGCTAAGGTGCTGATTGACCAAGTTAACAACATGCTTGGCACAGATATCGAAGAAGAAGAGGTCGATACAATCGGCGGCTGGTTCCTGACACATAATTACGAAGTTGAAATTGGCGATGAGATCGAAAATAACGGCTATACTTTCCGCGTGAAAGAGGCTGAACCACATCACATTTCCTATATCGAAGTTTTCAAAAAAGACAAGCATCAAGAAACACCTGAAGCATAAGAAAATCCCGAAATCCAGCCTAAACGGATTTCGGGATTTTCTAATTTTTTGCGACCAGCTCTACTTTCATCCGATCCGGTCCCTCTACAAAAACAGCATAATAATCTGGCCCACCTGCAAAAGGATGGCGGTCTTCATAGAGAACAGGAACTTCTTGCGCACGAAAACGCTCCGTCCAAATATCCACATCCGCACGCGTCTCTACATGAAACGCTAAATGATTTAATCCAGTTTGGCCGCGGTGATACCCTGCATCAAGAAAACGTGCCTCGGTTTGCACAAACACTAAGTACGTCTCACCATATATCCAACTAACGCCTTTTTCCCACTCCGAATAAAGCGAATAGCCTAAGCACCCCAACAAATCATCCCAAAACAGCCGAGCCTCTTTCAAATTTGAAACATTTACTTCCACATGATGCAACATCTGCTCTCCCCCTAAAAATGCTTTAACGCTTCTCTCCGACTGAGCGGTGCCAAATCATTTGACTCCACAAAATCCAGAACCTTTTCCGCATCAAATTTCGCGTATTGACGCAACGCCCAGCCAATCGCCTTTTGAATAAAAAACTCATCTGAATCCAGCCATTTCTCACAATTCGCAAATAGCAGTGTCGCATCCGTTTTTTCCTTATACTTTAACTGAAATAAAATCGCCGTTCGCGCCAACCAAATATCGTCACCATCAATCCATTTCGCATTATACACAGGAATCAATTCCGGGTACATCGCGAAATGACCACCGACAAGCGTACTTGCCAATAAATCCACCGTATCCCACCAAGACTCCGTTTGAATCAGCCTTTCATAAAAATCCACTGCGTCAGACGATTGCTTCTTCACACTTTTCGTCAAAATATCAATCGCCATGTAATAAAATTCTCGTTCTTCTTGCTCATATAACATCTCGGCAACAGAAATGGCATCCCGTGGCTTCCCGTGCTCCGCTACAAAATCACGATACAGCACACGTCGCTTAGGACTTCGCAAGCCAAGAAAAACAAACTGATTTCGCATATACTGCTCCATCGCCTGCTTCTCCTCTGAATCCACATGTTCCCTCATATACATAACCAATCGCTTCGTATAATTATCCATCTAGATCTCCTTCTTTAAGAAAACATCGCGCGCTCTTTCTCCATACTCGCTATCATGAAATCCATATCATCAGGATCTGGCCCCACACGTTTTCCACTTTCCAACTGCCCAATCCGCTTCATATCATCTGTATCCAAAGAAAAATCAAACAATTGCGTGTTCTCAAGCGTTCGTTTTGCACTGATTGAGCGCGACATTGTAATCGTTTCTCGCTCCATATGCCATCGTAAAATCACCTGGTCCACATGAACACCATGTTTTCGCGCAATTTCTCCAATCACCGGGTTTTGAAATAAAGCACCCTTTGCGAGTGGTGACCAAGCCCCGTGCGCAATTCCCTGTTCTGCCAAATAAACCCGTAACTCATTTTGTGGCAATAGCGGATGCGTTTCCACTTGATTAATCGCTGGTTTCACATTAGCCTTCACAGCTAAATTCGCCAAGTGATGCTCTTTAAAATTGGCAACACCAATCGCGCGCACCATTTTTTCCTCATATAAACGCTCCATTGCCTGCCACGTCTTTGTATACATTTCCGCTAGCGGCCAATGAATCAGGTACATATCTAAATAATCTACACCAAGATTAGCCAAGGTATGCTCAAAAGCAGTCAAAACCTTGTCATAGCCCTGATCCCCATTCCAAATTTTCGAACTAATGAACAGCTCGTCACGCGGTACATCGCTATGACTAATGGCTTGCCCAACCAACTTCTCATTATTGTAAACCGCGCCTGTATCAAACGACCGGTAACCGAATTCAAGCGCTTTTTCAACCGCACCAGCTACATGTTGCTGCTCCGTCACTTGAAAAACGCCCATACCAAGATAAGGAATCATCACCCCATTATTCAAACGATAACGTGATTGAAAGGAACTGACCATTGATAAAACCTCCTGCAATTGTAGTTTAATCGATACTTTCTGCCTTTTCTTTCATTAATTCTTAAAATCAGTATACAGAAAACCACCAACCTTATCCATCAAAACGCAATTTTCATGCATAAAAACGATGTGAAAAAAAAAGCAACATTTCCCTAAAAAAACTATCCCTCATCCTCCCAAACAAAAAATATCCTATCACACCAAATAAATCAACAAATATCCAAACAACTTAAAAACCCGTCAAATAACAATTGTAACCGATTTCAACTAGTTTCTTCCTATTTCTTTGCAAAAAAAAGATACCTATTGGCTTCATCCTATGTTAGTATGAATATGTAGTAAATTTCTATCCTTGTAATGATTTTTTTACGTATATTTTTTGTAAACATCTGCTCACTATACATCAACGAAAAGTGAGCCCTATTATACTGGGAAAAAATCACACAAAAAAGATCGGGGGAATTAAAAAATGGCTTTTAAAAACAAAAAGGACCGTTTTGCATCATTATTACATGACATGGCAGTAAACCTACGTGAGGGCGCCAATTACTTCGCTTCTTACAACATCGAAACTGGGGAAGACTTACATACTTTTTCGGAGAAGATGAAGGAATATGAAACGCATGGTGATTCACTAGTTCACAAAATGATTTTAGAACTAAACGATGCCTTCATCACTCCAATCGAGCGCGAAGACATGTTAGAGCTAACAAACCGATTAGATGACGTAATGGACGGCTTTGAACAAATTGCCTTCACATTCGAAATCTGTCATATCAAGCGATTTGACGATTACATGCAAAAATTCATCGATGCGATTGAAGCAAGCACTGTTGAAATTGAAAAAGCAGTAGATCTCGTTTTCGATAAAAAATTAAAAGACGTACGCACACTAGCTATTAAAATAAAAAACTACGAATCCATTTGTGATGAAGTATATCGTGAATCTCTCATTCAATTGTTCCAAAACGAAGAAAACCCAATCCGCCTAATCCGGATGAAAGAAGTGTATGAGAATTTTGAAGAAATCGCAGACAGTTGTCAGAGTGTAGCCAATACGCTTGAATCAATTGTTATGAAAAACGCGTAAGGGGCCGGCTAAATGGAAGGTATGTTATTTATAACGGTTGTCATTGTTATTGCAGCGCTAGCGTTTGACCTTATCAACGGATTTCATGACACAGCCAATGCGATTGCAACCAGTGTCTCAACGAAAGCATTAAAACCAAAACATGCAATTATATTAGCTGCAGTGATGAACTTTGTCGGTGCGATTTCCTTCACAGGAGTTGCCAAAACAATTACAAAAGACATTGTTGATCCATTCTCCTTGCCACATGGCGACCTTGTTATTCTCGCGGCACTGATATCAGCAATAACCTGGAACTTAGTCACTTGGTACTTCGGTATCCCAAGTAGTTCCTCCCATGCTTTGATTGGCTCTATCGCGGGTGGTGCTATTGCCGCAGCCGGATTTGGCGCACTCGAGTATAAAGGCTTTTTAACAATTATCATCGGCCTTATCGCGTCTCCATTCATAGCATTCGGAGTCGGTTTCCTACTCTATAGTTTATTCAAATTGTTCCTGAAAAATTTAAATCTAACATCAACGAACCGTCGTTTCCGCTACATTCAAGTCGGAACAGCAGCGCTCCAATCATACACACACGGTACAAATGACGCTCAAAAATCAATGGGTATCATTACGCTTGCCTTGATCGCCAATGGATTCCAACATACAGATGACGTTCAACTTTGGGTTCAAGTATCCTGTGCGATTGCTATGGCTGTTGGTACATCGATTGGTGGTTGGAAAATTATCAAAACAGTTGGCGGTAAAATCATGAAAATTAAACCAGTGAGCGGTGTAGCGGCAGATTTAAGTTCTGTATTCATCATCTTTGGTGCCACTTTCATTCATTTACCAGTAAGTACAACACACGTTATCAGCTCCTCCATCTTAGGTGTTGGAACAGCTCATCGTGTGAAGGGCGTAAAATGGGATACAGCACAACGCATGATTACCACATGGATTATCACGCTACCAATCTCAGCCGCACTAGCTGCAGCCGTCTACTTCCTACTAAAATTAATACTTGCTTAATTCTCAAAAACTCGTTTCTCACGTAGAAGCGAGTTTTTTATGTTTTCTCTACTAAATAAAGGGAATAGTTCCAATGTAAGACTGTTAAAAATAATTGACTTACAAATTGTATACTACGTCAGGAGATGAATAATATTATGCCGAGCTTTCACTTCCAAAAACCACTCGTTCTAAGAAAAGGCAATCCTATCGAAGTTAAAAATGAAAATGAAGAGATTATCGGAACCATCGAAAAAATTTCATCACGCATCGCTTTTCAAAACAATCAACCACTGTACAGCTATTCCACCGACGAAACAAAACAAGAATCGGCAACACTAACAATCGAAATTGGGTGGCTCGGAGAAGATGGATCTTCCGTTGTGTACCACAATACTGAACCTAATTTTGATATCTCGCTTAAGGAAATCGCCGGTAGTGACCATAGTTTGCATATTCGCGGTTTAAAAGAAGACCACCGTATCGATATTATCCAGCCCGAACCAAAAAGGTTCCTCAAAGTCTTGCTTGACCATACCGACATATGCCACATCGCCATCAACCGTTCTTTATCTGGTAGCGCTGTATCTATCGAATATCAAGAAAATGAGCAACTACCTCCCGCTTTCTTTTTACTTACCGCCTTCATCGTTCGCCTTATAAAAGAAGAATTCTAAGAAAATGCCGATGCAAGCAGTTAAAAAACTGGTTACATCGGCATTTTCTATCTTATATATCAATATTCCTCGTCTATTTCTCCATCCAAACTCCCCAACATCTTCGCAAGTATCGCATCGGCGTGTTTCGACTGCACATCTGGATCATTATACACCTGAATAAAGCCATCAATCCCCACATTGGCAAATTCAATCTCCTGTTCCGGTGAAAACAGCTCGCCCAGCCCCACTTCCAACGCCTTAAAAAGCGTATCCAAATGATGTAGCGGCCTGATATCCTGCTCCTCTTCCATCCGCTGCTCAAATATCTTAAACTCGCCTTGAATCAAACTATTCACACGACGCCGATCCTCTCTTCGCAACATTGGCTCTCCAGACTCCGCATCATACGCCGCCTTATTTTTCGCCACAAAAAATTCCAAGCACAAAAGAGTTCCATCAAAAACTCCTCTAGAATCATTTGGAAATTCAACTTCCTGCATCACAAGTTCAAATTCTTTCTCCATATTTATCCCGCCTTCCTAATTTTTAATCTATCGTATCTATAGCTTGCTTTCAATATAACACGATACTAGTATTCTAGCCAAATGAAAATCATTTACGTGTTTTTATAAAAAATTCTATTGCATAATTACTCAAAAACATGTATTATTATATCCATCGAAAGAAGTTATAAATTATATGTTCATCTTTAATAGTTATTCACAAAAATGCATAAACTATGGAGATGATATACATAATAAAGGAGTGTACACATGATTAAAGGGAAGTTTTATCTCAAGTTAACCGCTATACTATTTATACTAATGATAGTATTTACTAGCTTTTCTCCCGTTTTAGCAGCAGAAAAAGACACATCATTGGCCGATATTCAAAAAACTGGCCGCTTGGTGGTTGGTTTATCTGCGGATTATCCGCCATATGAATTCCACAAAACGATTAAAGGTAAAGACACAATTGTTGGATTTGACATTAGTATCGCTAAAAAAATCGCCAAAGATATGGGAGTTACACTAGATATTAAAGAAATGGATTTTGACAGTCTCCTCCCGGCTTTAAAAACAAACAAAATTGACATGATTATCTCCGGTATGTCACCAACACCGGAACGCCTAAAAGAGGTTGATTTCTCCAATCCTTACATGACTGTGCAACAAAAAGTCGTGATTCGTAAAGCAGATAAAGACAAATTTAAAACAACAAACGACTTCCAAGGTGCAACAGTTGGGGCACAGAAACAAACAACACAAGAAGCACTTGCGCAAGATGAACTTACAGGTGCGAAAGTCAAATCATTATCGAAAGTAACCACATTAATGCTTGAATTACAGCAAAAGAAATTAGATGCTGTCGTACTAGAAGGCCCTGTTGCTGATGCTTATATTTCACAATATGATGATTTGATGATATCTGATGTACAGTTTGTCAATGGTACGAAACAAACAGCCATCGCTATGAATAAAGGCACGACCTCGCTACAAAAAAGTGTCAATGCCTCTCTTCAAGAAATAAAGGACAAGAACTTACTGAAAGAGTACAAAGAAGAAGCTAATAAAGCCATGTTTAAAGATGGTAACTTCTTCACACAATACGGTTCTTATTATGTTAAAGGAGCACTTTATACGATTGGAATTGCTGCTGTTGGCGTACTTTTCGGTTCTATTCTCGGTGCTCTACTTGCCCTAATGAAATTAGCTAAAACAAGATGGCTACGCTGGCCAGCAAACTGCTACATTGAATTCGTACGTGGAACGCCACTACTCGTCCAAATTTTTCTTGTATATTTCGGAACAACAGCAGTTTTCGGAGGGCTTAATTTACCAGCAATTGTAGCCGGTTGTATCGCTCTGTCACTAAATAGTGCCGCCTATGTCGCAGAAATCATTCGTGCGGGAATTATGGCCGTTGATAAAGGACAAGAAGAAGCTGCACGTAGTCTTGGTATGACGAAAGTCGCGAGTATGCGCTATATTATTTTGCCACAAGCAATTAAGAACATTTTACCAGCACTCGGCAATGAATTTATTACCGTAATTAAAGAATCATCTATCGTATCCATTATTGGTATCACTGAGTTGATGTTTATGTCTGGAGTCGTTGCAGGAGCCAGCTTCAATGCCGTGCTACCATATGCAGTTGCAGCCGTAATTTACTTTATCCTAACATTCGGTCTATCCAGACTGCTAGGCGTTGCTGAAAGGAGAATGAGAACAAGTGATTAAAGTAACCAAACTACAAAAGCATTTCGATAAATTAGAAGTTTTAAAAGGTATTGATATAGAGGTAGAACAAGGTGAGGTGGTCGTTGTCATCGGCCCCTCAGGATCAGGAAAAAGTACCTTCTTGCGCTGCCTTAACCTACTCGAACAACCAACTGGCGGCGTCATCCAATTCGAAGGCACTAACCTCACTGATAAAAACGTCAACATTAATGAATTGCGTCAACGGATGGGTATGGTGTTCCAAAGCTTTAACCTGTTTCCGCATAAAACCGTGCTTGAGAATCTTACTCTGGCACCACTAAAAGTAAAAGGCGAAACTGCCGAAAAAGCGAAAAAACACGCGCTATCCCTGCTCGATAAAGTAGGCTTAGCGGACAAAGCAAACAGCTATCCATCATCCCTATCCGGTGGACAAAAACAACGGGTTGCCATCGCGCGTGCCTTGGCTATGAATCCAGATGTGATGCTCTTTGACGAACCTACATCCGCGCTTGATCCAGAAATGGTCGGCGAAGTGTTGCAAGTTATGCAGAGTCTTGCCAAAGAAGGTATGACAATGGTCGTTGTCACACATGAAATGGGCTTTGCCAAAGAAGTAGCCGATCGCGTTATCTTCATGGACGGCGGTTATATCCAAGAACAAGGCACACCTGAACAAATTTTTACAAACCCACAAAACGAAAGAACACAAAGTTTCCTCGGAAAAGTGTTATAATAAATAAAAAAGAGGAATGCTAATTTAGACGCATTCCTCTTTATATACATATGGAGGTTTTTTAAATGAAGTTAGCGAAAAAATACCAACAAGCGCCTGTCAATATTCTCTCTCAAATCACCACTATCGCAAAAACAACACCGAATCTAATCGACTTTTCCATTGGTGATCCTGATCTAATTACCGACGAAGAAATCATCGAGGCATCTTTCCGAGACGTGAAAAACGGTCAAACCAAATATACCGAAGCATCTGGTGACCTTGAATTGCTCGAAGCTATTTCCGGATTTTACGATCGCACGTATGATTTGCAGTTCCCAACAAGTGAAATCCGTGCAACAGTAGGCGCATGTCATGGTATGTATCTAGCGCTACAAGCAATTATTGATGCTGGCGATGAAGTCATTATCCATGAGCCTTATTTTACGCCCTACAAAGATCAAGTCTTAGCAGCTGGTGGCGTACCTATTTTTATTCCAACCTACGAAAAAGACGATTTTGCGATTAATCTAGACATTTTAAAAGCCGCAATTACCGATAAAACAAAAGCATTGATTCTAAACTCACCGAATAACCCAACAGGTGCGGTTTTCACAAAAGAAATTTTTGAAGAGATTGCTGAGATTGCGAGAAAACACGATTTTTACATCCTATCTGACGAAGTTTACGATGGCTTTAGTTTTTACGAAAAATTCACACCGATGGCAAAATACGCACCAGAGCACACTATCACGCTTGGTAGTCTCTCGAAAAATTTTGCGATGACTGGTTGGCGCATTGGTTATATGATTGCAGGTAGCTACATTATCGAGGCCGTAAAAGGAATCAATGAAGGTATTACGTTCTCGGCCCCATCACCGTCGCAGAGAGCCGCCATACACGCTTTAAATAACGCTGAGAAGTTTATACCCGCCGTCACAAAAACATTCCAAGAACGGCTGGAATACGTCGGAAAACGCGTTGCTGAGATACCTTACCTGTCAATCCACCCTGTCAAAGGCACAATATACGCCTTTATCAACATCAGCGGCTCTGGCATGACCTCCGTTCCGTTCTGCGAATATGTCCTAAAGGAAACGCAAGTCTTACTAATACCTGGCTTGGCATTCGGCGACACCGGAGACAACTACGTCCGTCTAGCTGCGACGCAAAACTTAGAGGTATTAAAAGAAGCCTTTGACCGACTCGCAAAACTAGCATTTTAAAAAGCCGCTAAAGATTTATATTGATATAAATCTTTAGCGGCTTTTTAAGTTGCTCAGAACTATCCAATTATTCAATGCAAAATCAATTATTAAAAATTAATATCAATATTACTTGAAATCTCAATATCATCATATACAAAGTTATTTGATTCCAATTCGCGAATTGTTCCCATATAGACATCTTCTTTATAATCAGGATCTGATATCGTTATTACAACGCAGTAATCCATTGAAAGAACTTTACTTTCCCTATCGTATTTCTTTAAAATAAAATCCCGATACTGCCCTTCTAAATATAAAAACCATGATTTACTATGATCCAAAGACTCCTCCGATACCGAATTCTTTAATTCACTCAAATCTGCCGCAAATTTTTTGACTGGATAGTATTTATCTCCATATTGAATTAGCATTCTCTCAGTTGCATATTTTTCGTTGGCTTTAATAATTTTTTTACTATACAATCCTTTATTCAACAAATTCGTAGCATTCTTTCTTCCAATCGGATTGAGAATAGTCTGTTTCGATAAATCCCTATCAAATTTTTCTGAATAGGTACCAAATCTCAATTTAATATCTGACTGACAGTACTCTGGCCCTAAATCAGCTTCTAAGAAATTGTTGTACACTAGTGTTGCTTTTATTTGCCCCTTATATTTACCAGCCTCAATCAAATTTTTAGGGTAGGGGAAATCCATGATATCTATTTTTTCACCTTTTCTCAAATTCCCCTGTAAAACTAGCGTTGTGGAATAGGGCGAACTAGCGACTAATATATCTCTTGAATTTAAGGGCTTGCCATACCCCATCTTCAATAATCTCTCTTCTCCAGAAATATTCAAATTTTCAGCATAGCCAGCTGAATGCGTTAATAACGCTTTCAACAATAAAGGGTTAAACTCACTTCTAAGTCCTTCGGAGAGTTCTGCTATATTTTTTGCTACTTTTGGGGTAGAGAAACTTGTACCAACATGAGTAGCTAAGCGCTCATCACTAGAAATTCCTATCTCACTAACTTCTCGGAAATCTTCTCTTGTCCTTGGTTTCTCTACAGTAGCAATAACATCTCCTCCAAAATGTACTAGTTCAGGCTTAATAATAAATCCTGGACCTCTTCCAGTTCTGGAGTAGGGAGCCGGATAATTTTTTCTACAAAAACCATACTCATCATTTCCCCTATTTAATGACCCAACAGTCACTGCCCTTATTGATTCAGCCCCAACACTCAATAATCCAGCCTCATCATTGTTATAAAATGATGAATCATTCCCCGCCGACTTACAAATTATCACATTGAATTCATCTTGAATTTTATCTAAAGAAACAGCAAAATTTGAGAATCTATCTGATGCAATTTCTCCTTTTAAGCTAACCGATAAATTCCATACATTCACTTCTGGATTTTGTTCCACCGCATCTCTTATATTATTAACCAAAGTTATTTCATCTATTCCACCCATAGGCACTACCGGAACATCAATAATAGTACAGCCTTTAAACGAATAGTCTTCACAATTGTTAATCTCATTTCCGTGAATTAGTAGTGTTGCAATAAATGTACCATGATTGGTATCAAGCTGATCCTCTCTATATGCGCAACCTCTCCCTTTTATAACCCACCCATCTGTGTACTTGTTAATAGCAACGCCCGAATCCAATAAGCCCACTACCGGATATTTTATATTTGAATTATACTCACCAACTTCCAATTTATCTTCATTTAAAAAGTCTATAACTGGAAAGGGAAATTGAGTTTTCTCTATAGGCTCTAATGACTTAATTGGTAATTTTTTAAGAAATTGTAGCCTATCAAATTCGTGTTCCGTTATTTCAATTATTTTCTCCTCCTCATTGTAAACCCTTTCATTAAAAGTAATTTTGTGTTCTCTCAATTCAGTCAATATATATTCATGTATTTCATTATTTTTTTCAGCATCTTGAAAATCCAAAAAACTCATTTTATACACGTCTTCATTTATCTCGCTATTCTCAATAATTTTGGGTTCATAGACATTTATACTAGTAATTGCAGAAATTTGATTTCTATATCTGTTTAGATCTTGTACATTTGAAATAACTCTATTCAATGAAATTTCCGAATCCATATTAACCAGTATAGAGTTTTCTCCTGACATACCAATTTGCCCTGATTCAGGACTTACTTTAAACATACTAATAATAAGGCTCTGGTGCGATTTTGCTTTTGCATCATCTATAAAGCTAACCTCAATTGCATGAGGAATATGTGATGGGTATTCCCCTATATGATACTTTAAACTATTAAGATCTGATATTAATTCTTGGCTTTTGTCTTGTAGGTGCTGTTCATCCAATACCCAAGATGGAACCTTAGAACTTCCACCTCCTTCAGTCCTCAAGTTATCTTGTTTCCTATGTGAAAATTTTATAATTGGATATCTTTCTTTATTCATTCTCTCCCACACCTTTCTTTAAAATATTTCTCACTTGCCTGTTTGGAAATCTAAAAACATTTGAAATTTCTTTTTGGCTTACACCATTTTCATTTAGATATTTAATTAGTGAATCGTTTGATGCCTCATACGAAGAATTTTTCATGAATAATTCATATATTATTTGAGCATACTTTAGTTCTGATTGTGAGTTTACAATACTTTTTTTAGCTGATGTATTAATTATTGACTTTATTGTCGAAGGAGAGTAGCCTTCCATTAAAGATACTAAACGATTTATTTTTTTCTTATCCATAGAAAAATCATTAGGCAAGACATCCGAATATTCTAAAATAATTTCCTCCCGCTCGTTTGCACCAGGGGCACTAAGCATTATGATTTTATCAAACCTTCTCCATACAGCTTCATCGAGCAGTTGCGAGTGATTTGTAGCTGCTATTAATATACTTTTATCATCAAAAGAATCCATATTTTGGAGCAAGCTATTGACCACACGCTTTAGCTCACCTAACTCATTTTTATCATCCCTAATTTTTGCCAATACATCGAATTCATCCAAAAAAAGAACACATGGTTGTCTAGATGCAAAATCAAACACCTTTCTTATATTCTTTGATGTACTACCTAGCATTGACGATACAAGTCCATCTAGTCTCGCTGTCACCAAAGGTAAACCAACTTGCAAACTAATAAATCTGGCTAAAGATGTTTTACCAGTGCCTGGTGGACCATGAAGCAACAAGTGATTGTTTGATTCTATTCCCAGAGTAATCAATTCATCTTTTTTTTCATAAGATAAAATAAAATCTCTCACCTCATTTTCAATTAAAGAATTAAAAATCAAAACCTCGCTACTTTCCTTAGGAACTGTTACATCCACAATATCTAGTTTGCTATCACTATCAAACGGTTTAGATGATAAACTATCCAGAGAGGCAACATGAGTGTTATTTTCTTGAATTATTTTCCTGATTTTTTTAGCCACATTTTGTTGACTATTTTCTTCATAATAGTCAACTAATTTTGCTGAGTAGTTAATAACTTTTTGGCGATTATTTGTTATACCACCTTCTATAATTTTAAATAAATCATCGTACACGAAAAACACCCCTTCCTAACTAAGGATATCATTATTGGACATTTTAATCAACAAAACGTACATGAAATTTAAAATATGGGCGATTTTTTCATTTAAATAAAAAAGGTCTGTGACTTTATTAAAAATAAAGTCACAGACCTTTTTATCCAATCGTAGGAGCCATAGATACCTGCCAATTCGTAACCATCCGGTCCATTTCTTCCACCGTCAACGCATTAAAACCAATAATTTGATCCACCGAAATCGTCAATCCCTTAGAAAAGCGATTCACTCGTGAAGCCGAAACACAATTAATATACACATCTTTTAGCTTCACAACACTATGTGGAATTTCATCTGGAATATCCGTAATACCAATAATATAGCCAATTGATGTTACAAAAAGCACCGGCTCACCATGCTTCATTTGTTCAAATAACTCCACTTCTTTTATCGTGTTTTCAATCATTTCAACCACTCCTCTGATTCTATTTACCCGCTAAAAATGCATCCAAATCCACATCTTCAAATGAATCATAAACGCTCGTGCCTTCCGGGAAAACTATACCTTTCGTCACTTCATTTTTTACAACAATTACGTGTAATCCTGCACCAACCGCAGATAAAGAACCATTTCGCGAATCCTCCACCGCAACCGCTTCTTCTGGTTTCACGCCAAGAGCCTCCACTGCTTGACGATAAAGCGCCGGATCTGGCTTAATAACCTCCACATCATCTGCCGTCTGAATCGTTTCAAAATCCGCTAAGATTCCAAACTTCTCTAAAATTGGATCAACCCAAGCACGTGCTGAACTCGTTGCTAAGCCAATTTTGTAGCCATTATCTTTCGCATAATTGAATAAACGCATAAACCCTTCACGCATCTCCAATTTGTCACGGCCATTGTGCACTTGCAAATCTATGTATTTCTGAAAAGCCGCCGCATCAAATTTTCCATTCGTTTGCTCCGCCATGTAAAGAAGAAGAGGCTCATCCGTGCTTCCAACCACTTTCTCATACACATCCATCGGCAAACTCATACCATAATGTTCCTGCAAATACTTCTGTGTTTCGTCAAACCAAACCGCTTCCGTATCAATCATCGTCCCATCAAAATCAAAAACAAATGCTTTCATGAAATTCCTCCAACTCTCATATTTCGACCTCTTCATTATACCATATGAAATAGTTTCATCCTTCAAAAGAATACGACTTCCTAAAATAAGCTTGCATTTCATCCGAAAAACGAATATTATTGTAATTGTGATTTAAAACGTTCGTAATGAGACGAAAAATCATCTTTTTAACTATAAAAGGGAGTGGAATTTCATGTTTCAACTAAAAGCTCACGGAACAGACGTCAAAACAGAGGTTATTTCAGGTTTTACAACATTTTTAACAATGGTCTATATTATCGTCGTAAACCCGGCAATCCTTTCAGCGGCAGGCGTTCCTTTTGACACGGTATTTATGGCAACAATTATCTCAGCGGTCATTGGAACACTCTGGATGGCACTATTCGCCAACTACCCAATTGCAATTGCACCTGGACTTGGTATGAACGCCTATTTTGTCACTGTTGTCACAACGCAAAAATTAGACTACGCGACCGCATTCACCGCCGTTTTCGTAGCAGGTATTATTTTCTTACTACTATCTCTAACACCCTTCCGCGAAAAACTAATCACAGCGATTCCCCATACATTAAAAGCAGGGATTACTGCTGGTATCGGGCTTTTTATCGCTTTTCTAGGTTTCCGAATGACAGGAATTATCGTAAAAAGCGACTCCAATCTAGTCGGGTTAGGTGATTTGCACTCTCCCGAAGCCTTGTTAGCAATAGTGGGACTTCTCATTACGCTAATTTTTTTAGCATTGAGGGTTAAAGGAGCACTTTTCATTGGGATGATTTCAACTGGAATCATTGCCTTCTTCACTGGCGAACTAAAATTCGACGGTTTTGTCAAAGTACCATCGATGCCTGACTTTGTCATCACAAATCCAATCCACGCATTCGGTGATGTAGTCACGTATAGCCTCTATGGCGTTGTTCTTTCGTTCCTTTTAATCACTATTTTTGATACAACAGGAACGATGATTGGTGTTGCAAAAAAAGCTGGTCTCATGAAAGGCGAAAGCTTGCCAAACGCCAAACACGCTCTGCTTGCAGATGCTGTTGCGACAAGTGTTGGCTCCATGTTTGGTACAACACCAACAAGTGCCTACATTGAATCCTCTGCTGGTGTTGCAACTGGTGGACGTACAGGTTTAACAACACTTACCGTTGCAGGATTATTCCTAGTTTCTGCCTTCTTTGCACCACTTGTTGGCGCAGTATCCGGTATTTCGGCAATCACGGCACCCGCCCTCATCATCGTTGGTAGCATGATGATTGGTGCGGTTAAGGAAATCGATTGGGACACATTGGACGAAGCCTTCCCAGCATTTCTAGTTATTCTTGCAATGCCACTAACATCCAGCATTGCAATCGGCCTAGCTTTCGGCTTCATCTCCTATCCAATCTTAAAAATTTTCACTGGGAAATGGCGTGAACTAAACTGGTTCGTCATTGTCATCGCGATTCTGTTCTTCATTCTAGTCGCATTCCTACCACATTAATCGAGTAGGAGGAGCCGTTAGGCTCCGACCTCTCACACCACCGTACGTACCGTTCGGTATACGGCGGTTCAATAGCTTGAGTGTAGTGCCTCGTATCTTTTGGAGATATCTTTATATCCAATCGATACGAGGTATTTATCTGTCAGTGTACGATGTAAAATGCCACTGCTCGCAATGCGCCAGTAACCTTTTCGAGTATTCGCCCATTGCCAAGCTTGATACCTATCTGTGCCTAGTTGTCGCAAGCGACTGAATCTCGTTCGTACTCTTTTCCATTGCTTCCAAATATATTGTCTGATTCGACGTCTTAACCAACCATTTATTTCTGAAAGAAATGTCTTCATGGATGCAATGCCGTAATAATTTATCCAGCCTCGTGTCACGCGATCCAATTCTTGAAATATCTGTTCAATAGCTTTGCCTCTATTTCGCTTGGTAATCCTCTTTAATTTCTCTTTGAATCGTTTCTTCGCCTGAGAATGTGGACGTAGCTTGACGCCATTTGCCGTTGGTAGTAGGCAGAAACCTAGAAACTTACGTTTCGTTGGACTTCCTACTTGGCTTTTATCACGGTTTACCGGCAGATATAATTCTTTCTCCAAGAAGGTAATACAGCTTGCCATCACGCGCTCACCAGCACGTTTACTACGCACATAAATATTGCAGTCGTCGGCATAGCGTACAAATAGGTGTCCTCTCCGATGTAATTCTTGGTCGAAGACATATAAATAAATATTACTGAGAAGCGGGGATAGATTGCCACCTTGTGGCGTTCCTCTCTCCGTTTCTTGTCGTTCCGTACCAATCATCACACCGCTTTGTAGAAATCGACGAATCAAGGATAGTAGCTGTTTATCTAGCACATACTTTTCGATGAATCCCATCAATTTATCATGATGGACGGTATCGAAATATTGCTTCATATCCATATCTACCACATATTTGTAGCCAGCTTCATAGAAGCTTTTTGCCTTACGAATGGCTTGATGCGCATTTCGTTTTGGGCGGAATCCATAACTATTATCGGAAAATAACGGGTCAAAGATAGGCTCTAGGATTTGTGCCACCGCTTGTTGTATCAGCCTATCTAGTACACAAGGGATACCTAATTGACGTTTGCCACCATCTGCTTTTGGAATCAGGACACGTTTCACTGGTTGCGGTTGGTATTTTCCTGTACGCAATTGTTCTACTAGATTTTCTCGGTTGTCCCGCAGATAAGGAAGTAGTTCTTCCACTGTCATGTCATCGATGCCTGCGGCGCCTTTATTACGTACTACTTTCTGGTAAGCAAGGTTCAGATTATCTCGATGGATAAGTTTGTCTATCAGATTTTCTACACCATCTTGTCTGCCAATTTCACCAGAGAGAATACTATGCGCTTCGTCATACCTTTCGGCTTCCAGCCTATCCTTTTGATAATAGCCCGATTTCTCGGTTTTCTGCAGTGAATGCATCTCTCCACCTCC
>NZ_CAUYTL010000030.1:0-39320 GCF_963575615.1 Listeria rocourtiae subsp. hofi
TGTGTACTTATTTCTATATACATATAAAGAGGATGGAACATCCGTTGATTTGTAGATCAACTTTTGTCCCATCCTCATTTTAAATCCGATCCCCCAGACGGTCTCAATAAATTCTCTGTCTGGCGCAACTTTTCCTAGTTTTCCACGAATATTACTCATATGTACGTTTACTGTGTTCTCATCAATAAATTCCGTTGCGCCCCAAACTGATGCAAAAATATTCTCCTTTGTAAAAACTTTTCCAGGATTACTAAAAAGTAACTGCAAAATCCCAAATTCCCGCGCTGTTAAGTGAATATCCGTTCCATCCAACTGAACACTGTATCGTTCCTTCGACAAGCGTAACCCATTCAAAACTAAGTCTTCTTTGATACCAGCCTCCACTCTTTTTTTACGTAATTGTACCTCCACGCGCGCCAATAACTCCTCGATATCAAATGGCTTTGTTATGTAATCGCTGGCTCCTAATTTCAACAAATCCACCTTATCCATCACTGTATTCTTAGCCGAAATAATAATGATTGGTGGTGTTGCATCCCGCGCTTCCATAATCTCTGCCACAAGCTCCTCTCCCGTCATCCCAGGTAGCATCAAATCGCACAACAATAAGTCAAATGCTTCACTATTCCAATATAATTTTGCTTCAGTCCCTGAAAATGCTTGTGTCACCATGTATCCTGCGCGTATCAACACATCTGAAATAAGATGGTTAATATCATTATCGTCCTCCGCAATCAAAATTTTTCCTAAAGTCATGATTCCACGTCCCTTCTTTTCATTTATCTTCCCACAAATAGAAAAAAATCGCAAAAAAGATAGCAGTCAAAAACCGCTACCTTTTTCTTATTATAATTTCTCTTGTAAAAATTCACTGATTAATTCATACGTTTCATCCGTTGCAGCAGAAGGCGTACTCATAAAGCCATGCGTTACTTTCTCCAACCGTTTCGCGTAAACAGGGACGCCTGCATCTTTTAATTTCTGTGCATATGCTTCTCCTTGATCGCGCAATGGATCATATTCAGCAGTCGCAATAAATGCTGCTGGTAATTTTGAAACGTCTTTATTACGAACTGGGGCAACAAGCGGGTCATATTTACGATCGGTTGAACCTGATAAGTACAGCTTGAAATATTTATCCAATGATTCTTTTGTCAAAACATAGCCTTCCGCAAACTCATCCATTGATGGGTAAAGAACAGAAGCGTCTCTCGAAAAAATATCAACCGGTGGATATAACAAAACTTGCTTCGAAATATTCGGAGTTCCTTTTGACTTCGCTAACTGGGCAACAACCGCAGCGATATTTCCACCAGCGCTGTCTCCTGCTACGACAATATCCTTCGATTTCGCACGTAAGCTCGTTAAATGCTTGGAAACCCATGCTACTGTTGCATACGCATCTTCAATTGCTGCTGGGAACGGATTTTCTGGTGCTAAACGGTAATCTACCGAAATCACTCGATATCCTGTCGCCTGAACTAATTTACGAGCAATACCATCTGTTGACTGTACGCTACCCGTTACAAATCCGCCACCGTGAAAATATACCATCAACGGATATGGGCCGTCTTCTTCTGGTGAATAAATGCGAAGACTGATTTTACCACCGGGGCCATCTATTTTTTTATTTTCAATTTCGCCAACTTCAATTTCTTTCGCTGCTGGAATTGCTTTCTCAGCTAGGCGGATGTATTTGTAACGTGAATCTACATCCGATAAAGGCGCAGTTTTTTTCACATAGTCTTGTGCCGCTTCTTCTAGATTATCAAGAACCTTTGGATCGTATTCCCGCTTACCGATTGCTTTCTTATAGATGAAGAAAATAGCAACTAGTGGTAACAATACGATGCTGACTAAAACAATACCAATCCATTTCAATGTCTGTTTCAATTACGCTCACTCCTCTAAAATAATCTCAGTCAATTCACCTTTTAAGTATAGCAGTTTTGAAAAATTTTAACCAATTTGTAGGTTAGTAGAATGCGCGACATGGTGCGATTTGATATCTTTTCATATGGATATTTAAACAAAAATATGAATAATAATAAATAAAATAGTTGAATTAACACTAGTATGATGGTATTATTAGTTTTGTCGAAATGTATATTTATTAATAAAAGGGGATGTAGAAATGACAAAAGAAAAAATCGTTCTTGCTTATTCTGGTGGTTTAGATACCTCCGTTGCGATTCAATGGTTGGCAGAGGAAAATTATGATGTGATTGCGTGTTGTTTAGATGTTGGCGAAGGAAAAGACTTGGAATTTATTAAAGAAAAAGCCCTCCAAGTCGGAGCTTCTGCTTCATATACAATTGACGCAAGAGAAGAATTTGCAGAAGAGTTCGCTTTAATCGCTCTACAAGCTCATGCCTATTATGAAGGGAAGTATCCGCTTATTT
This sequence comes from Listeria rocourtiae subsp. hofi, assembly GCF_963575615.1. NCBI lineage: Bacteria > Bacillati > Bacillota > Bacilli > Caryophanales > Listeriaceae > Paenilisteria > Paenilisteria rocourtiae. Next base: position 2,403 of record NZ_CAUYTL010000030.1, read on the forward strand.
CTGCCCTTTCTCGTCCATTAATTGCGAAAAAACTCGTAGAGGTAGCCAGACAAGAAGGTGCATCTGCAATCGCACACGGTTGTACCGGAAAAGGAAATGATCAAGTTCGTTTCGAAGTGGCGATTCACGCTTTAGCTCCTGATTTGAAAGTTGTTGCGCCAGTTCGCGATTGGAAGTGGTCACGTGAAGAGGAAATTGAATACGCACAAAAACATAATATCCCGGTTCCGATTGATTTAGATAACCCATTTTCTATCGATCAAAACTTGTGGGGACGTTCCAATGAATGTGGCGTATTGGAGAATCCATGGGTTGCTCCGCCTGAAGCTGCATACGATTTAACGGTCGCACTTGAAGACACACCAAATACACCGGAAATTATCGAAATCGAGTTTTTAGCAGGGGTTCCGGTTGCTTTGAACGGCGAACCCTTAAGCTTAGCTGTTCTAATTCAAAAATTAAACAAAATTGCAGGTGCTCACGGTGTTGGTAGGATTGATCACATTGAAAACCGTCTTGTTGGCATTAAATCGCGTGAAGTTTACGAATGTCCAGCTGCGATTGCCTTAATTACAGCACATAAAGAGCTCGAAGATTTGACTTTCGTTCGTGAAGTCGCACATTTTAAACCTGTGATTGAGCAAAAAATTAGTGAAGTTATCTACAACGCACTTTGGTTCTCACCTTTGACGAGTTCTCTAGTCGCTTTCTTGAAAGATACGCAAAAATATGTGAATGGTACCATTCGGATGAAGCTTTTCAAAGGACATGCGATTGTGGAAGGTCGGAAATCACCGAACTCGCTATATGACGAGAACCTAGCAACGTATACTTCGGCAGATACATTCGATCAAGATGCTGCGGTTGGATTCATTAAGCTTTGGGGCCTACCAACGAAAGTTAGCGCGGAAGTCAATGCAAAATTAAACGCGAAAACAGAGGTGTGAATCATGGAAAAATTATGGGGTGGTCGTTTTCAAGGAAAAAGTGAGGCGTGGATTGATGAATTCGGCGCCTCGATTTCCTTTGACGCAAAATTGGCAAAGCAAGATATTACGGGCAGTTTAGCGCATGTGGAAATGCTTGGAAAATGCGGGATTATTTCGGAAGATGAAGCTTCACAAATCAAGTCAGGGCTTAAAATTCTTGCTGAAAAATTGGCGGCCGGTGAACTCGAATTTAGCGTGGTAAACGAAGATATTCATCTAAATATCGAGAAATTATTGCACGAGGAAATTGGGCCTGTGGCTGGAAAATTACATACGGCACGGAGTCGAAATGACCAAGTGGCAACGGATATGCATTTATATTTGAAGGATGCCGTTACAGAGATTATCGCTTCTTTGGCACATTTGCGGACGGTGCTCGTGGCAAAGGCGGAGAATCATGTAGAAACAATCATGCCTGGTTATACGCACTTACAACACGCCCAACCGGTTTCTTTTGCGCATCATTTGCTGGCTTATTACGGTATGTTTAGCCGTGATTTGGAGCGCTTAACGGAGAGTATAAAACGGATTGATATTTCACCACTTGGCTGTGCTGCGCTTGCGGGGACGACTTTTCCAATTGATCGGGCATACAGTGCGGAACAGCTTGGATTTAGTGCAATGTATGATAATAGTTTAGACGGTGTTAGTGATCGCGATTTCATTATTGAATTCTTGAGTAACAGTGCTCTTTTGATGACACATTTGTCGCGTTTTTGTGAGGAATTGATTTTATGGACGAGTCATGAATTCCAGTTTGTCGAATTGATTGATGCGTTTGCAACAGGTAGTAGTATTATGCCACAGAAGAAAAATCCGGATATGGCAGAATTAATTCGTGGAAAAACAGGGCGTGTTTACGGCAACTTATTTGGCTTACTGACTGTCTTAAAAGGATTACCACTCGCGTATAACAAAGATTTGCAGGAAGACAAAGAAGGCATGTTCGATACAGTTCATACAGTAAAAACGAGCTTGGATATCTTCGCTGGAATGATTGAAACAATGAAGGTGAATAAATCGGTGATGGAAAAATCGACCCAAAAAGACTTTTCTAATGCGACCGAGCTTGCTGATTACCTCGCCAAAAAAGGCATACCGTTCCGCGAAGCACATGAGATTGTCGGGAAACTCGTTCTCGATTGCACTAAAAAAGGCATATATTTACAGGATGTAACAATTGCTGATTATCAGGCGATTCATCCCGCTATTGAGCAAGATATTTATCACACACTTGCTTCTCATACAGCAGTAGCAAAACGTAACTCTTATGGTGGCACTGGTTTTGACCAAATCAGAGCTATGATTAAAAAAGCAAAAAATGAATGATAAAACAAATGATCTAGGCTTTCCAAAGTTCTAGGTCATTTATTATGAATCTATCTAAAAATAAAGTATAATAAGAAAGATTAAAAAAGAATAGGAGTGAAAAAATGGTACAAGCAAAAATGACTTTTATCACATTACCAGTAAAAAATTTAAATACATCGGTGGACTTCTTCACAGCACTCGGCTTTGAATTCAACCCACAATTTACAGATGAGAATGCTACATGTTTGATTTTAAACGACACCACCTTTGTTATGCTAGTAGTGGAACCATTCTTTAAAAACTTTACAAAAAAAGACATTTCAGATGCAACAACAACAACAGAATCTATTTTAGGTTTCTCCGCTGAGAATCGGGATGAAGTTGATGCATTTGTTGAAAAAGCACTTGCTTCTGGCGGTTCTGTTTCTAATGATAAAGTAGACCACGGCTTCATGTACAGTGGTAGTTTCCAAGATCCTGATGGTCACCTTTGGGAAGTTATGTATATGGATCCAAACGCAGTTCAATAAAAAAATAGTCTTGATTCCTTCTATTACGAGGCTATCAAGACTGTTTTTTTTATCATCATTTTATAGTTAACGCGCTTGCTACCGCTACCTGCTTTGCTTGTGTCATCATCTCTTGTATTAGCTCACTAACAGGTTTGATTTCGGTAATCATCCCCGTAATTTGCCCTGCCATAACGGAACCATTTTCAGTGTCACCTTCTTGTACAGCTTTACGTAGCGACCCAAGCGTCAATTCTTCTAGCACATCGCGATCCACGTTTTCCTCCTCCAACCGCTGATACTCTTTAATCATCTTGTTTTTTATGCTGCGAACCGGTGCTCCATTTCGGCGTCCAGTCACGACCGTATCACGATCTTTTGCGTTTAAACAAGCCAATTTAAAATTCTCGTGAACCGGACATTCCTCCGTTGCAAGGAAACGTGTCCCCATTTGCACTCCTTGCGCGCCTAATGCAAAAGCAGCCGCAATCCCGCGACCATCACCAATCCCACCAGCGGCAATGACTGGAATCGAAACAGCATCCACTACTTGTGGCAAGAGCGCCATCGTTGTCGTTTCACCAACATGCCCACCCGCTTCTGTGCCTTCTGCTACAATCGCATCCGCACCAAGTTGCTCCATTTTACGCGCAATCATAACAGATGGTACAACTGGGATAACTATAATTCCAGCTTCTTTCCAAATCGGCATGTACGTTTTCGGCGTTCCAGCGCCTGTCGTCACAACTTTCACGCCTTCTTCAATAATAACCGCCGTCAATTCCTCGATGTTCGTCATCATCAACATCAAGTTTACGCCAAACGGTTTATCCGTCAACGCCTTCGTTTTTTGAATCTCAGTTCGTAGCTCCTCACCACTCATTCCACCAGATGCGATAATGCCTAAACCTCCAGCGTTCGATACAGCAGCAACAAGCGGCGCCTTCGCAATTTGTGCCATCGCTCCTTGCAAAATTGGATATTCGATATGTAACAATTCCGTGATTGACATAATTTTTCCTCCGATACAATTTTCATTTCATGTACATTTTCTCACAATGATTCACAAAAAACAACCACTTCGCCGGAAAATGGCTGTTCTTATGCGAAAATCTAGACTTCTTCTTTCTTCTGTACCGCTAGCAAAATACAGCCAGTAATCCCTGCATCATCCTCCAATTTCGGTGGTACGATATACTCCTCTAAATCAGGCAACTGGATATAACCAGCAATCAATTTTTTTAATTTCTGGCGAACGAGCGGGAAAACTTGACGTTGTTTCATAACACCGCCACCAATAACAATCCGTTCTGGTGATAAGATTAAACTATAGTTCATCAACGCCTGCGCAATATAATGTGCTTCTAAATTCCAAACTTCCTCATTTTCTGCTAATTCCATGCCCTTCTTACCCCAGCGCTTTTCGATAGCACCACCCGCTGCAAGCCCTTCTAAGCAGTCATCATGATACGGGCAGTTTCCTTGATAACGATCATGCTTATGACGCCGAACCATAATATGCCCCATTTCAGGATGCGAGTAACCTTCTAGCATTTTGCCATTCACGACAGCCCCAGCACCGATTCCTGTTCCAATTGTAATATACATACAACTCGATAATCCTTCTGCCGCGCCAAGTGATACCTCGCCAAGCGCCGCCGCATTCACATCCGTTGTAAAACCAATTGGAACTTGAAACGCTTGTTTTAATGCGCCAACAATATCATAATTGCGCCACGCCAATTTTGGAGTAGACGTGATGTAACCGTATGTAGGACTTGATTTCCGCACATCAATAGGGCCAAATGAACCAACACCAATCGCTTCTAACTCCCCTTCATACTGCTTGAAAAAACGCTCCACCAGCTTCATTGTTTCCGCCGGTTCCGTTGTTGGATACGTTTCTCGTTTCAAAATCTTGCCAGACGCATCTCCAATCGCCACAACAAATTTCGTACCACCTGCTTCAATCGCTCCAAAAACCATAGAAATCCACTCCTTTTTAATGATGTATTCGTTTTCATTGTACATCAAATCCTTAAGTTTAGGAATATTATTGTCTAACAATTACCAAAAATAGTTCTTTACACCTAATTTAGCAGATATTTTTTTGATATTGTTGATATTGTTGATATTGTTGATATTGTTGATATTCTTATGAAGCGTATTTAGCTGAATTAGAATATCAATATGCATGAGAACGAAGTGAACATGTAATCCATGTACTATATCTTGTTCAGCACCTCCAGATCCAGTTTTGTTGAGGTTCTTATGAGGCATCACTCGCCGATTTAGAACCTCAATATGCACGTGAACAAAGTGAGCATGTAATCCTTGTACCGTATCTTGTTCGGCGCCTCCGGATCCAGCTTTGTTGTGGTTCTTACGAGGCATCTCTCGCCGATTTAGAACCTCAATATGCATGAGAACGAAGTGAGCATGTAATCCATCAGTGGTTCTTAAGAAGCCTAGCTTGGAATAATCGTGAGACAAATAAGAAACAAAGTGTGCTAAATTAGAACCTCAATACGCATGTGAACAAAGTGAGCATGTAATCCATCAGTGGTTCTTAAGAAGCCTAGCTTGGAATAATCGTGAGACAAATAAGAAACGAAGTGTGCTAAATTAGAACCTCAATACGCATGTGAACAAAGTGAGCATGTAATCCTTGTACCGTATCTTGTTCAGCGCCTCCGGATCCAGCTTCAACGGCCAACTCCTCGAAAACTTCACGCCCTCCGAAAAAAGCAAGAGCGGCTTTTTACTACGGCCGCTCCAGTTTTTTTCGGAGCTGAACGGGCCGTTTCAGCTTTTCAATTAAAAACCCAATCACACAACTCTGCATACCTCTGAAAATACTTTGGAATTTCATCTTCCTTAAGCCCTTCATACATATTCGCCACAATACTTTCGTTATACCATTTCTGAGCTTCATAGCCACGTTTAAAATAGCTCCAAACCCTTTCTCCTTCAGAACTAAGCGCATACTTAACAGACTGTAAATTGTCCAGCTTATCCGCGACAATAATCGCTTTTTGCTCCAATGTTCCCGTGCGTACTACCTCAATCGTATGGCTTTTTCGCGCCTCCCACGACTGCAATTTATCCTCGGTATGTGAAGCCACAAGTTCTGCAACTTCATCGCCAAAATCAGCTCGAATCTCATCCAGCGTTACTGGTGTATCTTCCACCACATCATGCAAAAATCCCGCCGCAACAACTTCATCACGAAATCCCGCATCGCGCAACAAATGAGCCACATTCCGCGGATGTGAAAAATAGGGCTCTCCTGTTATTTTACGTCGCTGCATCCGATGTGCCTTTTCTGCAAAATCACACGCTCGCTGATACATCTGATTCATTTCCTTTCTCTCGCAAATTTTATAAAAGGGACCTTGGAAATAACCAAAGCCCCATTTTGAGTGTTTTACTCTAAAAATACAACGTCTGTCGTCACGCGCTGTGATGAATTTGCCTATTCCCCAGCTCTTGTAACGGCCGATTCGTGTCCTCGATGATTTCTTGAAAGGCTGTAAAATCCTCCTCAGCTATACTTGTTGCATCTCTCAGAACAATCCATGTCACCCCTTCAAATGTCGGCGGCGTCGTAAGTGACCCTTGATACGTAAAGTAAGCCTTACTTTCTGGTAAAAATCCGCTGACATCTAGCAAAAGCTCTTTTTCAATACCAAAATCAGCAAATACCTCAGGAAAAATTGATGCTAGCTCACCAAAATCACTACCTTCTAATTCCTGCTCCATCCAAATGCCCAAAACAAGTCGTTCACCTGCTTCATTCATATGCACTAAATGCCATTCCATTGCAAAATAATGCTCATTCAGCGTATGTTCACTTGGAATATGACCGTGAAAGGCAACCAGATTATATCTCGTCCCATTGTAGATCAAGCCTTGTTCCTTACTCTCAGGAAAAAGATGTACTGAGTTCTCCACACGTCTTACTGTGTATTTCGTTTCCTTATAATCCAAGCCTAACGGCAAAGCCTCTTTTACTTCCATTACTTTTTCCATATGAATATCAATTGGTGACTGATTCTTTCCTGAATTAGCGATTTCGTACTCATCACAAATGTGTCCCCAAAAATTCGGTCCCTTTTCCCCTTTATAGGACCATTTCACAAGTGGCTCTGTCATGCATCATTCCTCTTTTCATAAAAAATTGCGCTCTATTTTGCCATCCTTATTATGCGAATATTTCGTGAATAGTTCTTCAAGTTATTTTTTTGTGTTCTTTTTATTATACTGAAAATCTATCAGATTGCCAGTATGTTTTCTCGGAACTAGAAAATTATTTTTTACATAACAGGCAAATCCTTAGTCATTTAGCTGTTTTCCGCCTAAAAAAAGACTGCCAAAATCGGCAATCTCCATAACTACTTAAAAATAATCCGAAAAATACGGTGTCTCATTAGGAATCATTTTTTCCAACTGCTTCATAACAGCATCGCTCACCATTAATCGACCATTTCTACGCAAATATTTCGGGCGTTTATAGCCAAAAAACATCGTTGTTAAAGTCTGAATGTCAATCTCAACCGCTTCACCGCGAGCCTCTTTTGTGATTTCAAGTGACCCATTCTCATCCCAATGAAAAGCGAGGATGCCTTCATTCCAGTCCAACAAACTATCTGTCACCACAAAATGAAAATCAGCTTTCTGTTCTGCAAATGGATATTTCTTAAAAAAGCCCTCTACATCAACAATCCGCGCCATGTAATACGGATGAATCGTCTCCGTAATATCGCTATCCTCCATCAGAAAAGCAATCGGCTCATTCGTATACATTTTCCCCTTCACATGTGTCACCATCGAAAAATGTGCACTAATGAAATTCCACAAGCCATGCCGCGCCTCTTGCGTCAAATAAACCATTTCCTTCATATGAAAGATATCATCCGCAATCCAATAATACATAAATCCTTGAGGCTCATTCGCCTCATCATAATACACAGCCGCAATCATTTCTTCGCGTTCCCAGCGCCAGTACTCTTCCCAAGCCAACGAATCACGAATCATCGCTACATGCTGATTTTTCGCAAAACGATCGTACGTTCTCAGGACATCTTCATGCTCAATATCAAGCCGTTCCACCATTCCCTTCACAGGAACATTCTCTGGAAGCTGCGTATCCTTTATCGAAAATGTCATCACATCCGAAATAATCTCCCAACCTTTACGACGGTAATACGGCACAGAATACGGATATAGATACGAAATCGTCTGTTCCCTTGCCCGCATCGCCTTCAAACTTTCACGCATCAAGCTATGCATCAAGCCAAAATTCGCATATTCAGGATATGTTCCAACGCCAGTCACACCGCCCATTTTATATATTTCACCAAAAATATTCACATGCATCGGGTAAACAGCCATCTGCGAAATCAATTTATCCCCATCAAACCAACCAATCACATCCGCTTTTCTCAGGACTGGGCGCTTAGCTTGCTCAATCTCATCCTCTGCCCAGCCAACCTCATGCAGCTCTTGATTCGTCACTTGAAACACGTAACGCAACAAATCATTGAATTGCCTCAGATGCTCCATTTTTAGCGTTTTCATCTCTAATCGATCTTGGACATTTCGCTGTCCCATATTTTCTACCTCTCTCCTAAAAACTTGGCCAAGCCACCTCTCTATTGTACATTGAAATCATATCCTTGCGCAATTCCTTTACTTGCGTTTAGCCACAACTTCTTGGTAACGTTTCTCTAGCACTTCCTTTTGCGCGGCAGTCAACCTTGGTTCCATTAATTTCGCCGCAATCGCTGACATCTCCATTTCAAGCAACAACTTGTCCTCCTCGACCCGCGATTCCACTGTTTTTTTCGCATCTTCCCAGTCCGAATAAGTTCCCTCAAACAGTCGCAACTGTGCATCTTCCAAAACTAACAATGATGTTGCAACCTTCCTTACAAAAGTTCGGTCATGCGATACAAACAAAACTGTCCCAGAATAGCCACTAATCAACGTTTCCAGCGCCTTCATCGCATGTATGTCCAAATAATTCGTCGGCTCATCCAAAATCAGCACATTCGCATCACTCAGCAAAATCATTGCTAATGCCAACTTCACGCGCTCCCCACCAGATAACACCGTTGTGTTCTTTGCCAAATCAGTCGCCACGAATTGCAAACTACCAAGACAATCCCGATTCATCTGGTCATCGTGAATACTAACTGCTTGGATATTCTCCCATAATGTCTTTGTCACATCCAGTTGCTTTAATTGCTGATCAAAATAGGCAATTTTCACGTTATCGCCGCGTTTAACCGCCTCATTCGCACCTATAATTTGACGCAAAAAGGTTGTTTTCCCGCTCGCATTTTTCCCAATGATTGCGACTTTCTTGCCACTTTTCAAACTAAACCTAGCATTCGAAAAGAGTACACGTTCTCCAATTATTGCACTTAAATCATTAACACGAAGTACCGTATTTCCTTGCTTAATCTGATTCTGTTCAGGAAGCGTAATCTTAATCGCCTTTTGCTGAAAAGGTTTGTCGACTTTCTCCAACCGATCAATCCTTTGCTCTATAGCCTTGATTGTTTTATGCTGCTTCTTTTCTTGCACACCTTTTCCAGGTTTTGCAGCCCGAATTTGCCTGGACGAAAAGCGCTTATTTGGTTTCCGAAGTCCTTGCGCTGTCTTCTCATGATATTGTTGTGAATCTTCCAATTGCCGCTTCTTAGCCTGGTACTGCTCATACCCCGCCTCTTCCTTGTCACGTTCTGCCTGTTTTGCCACCTCATAAGCACTATAGTTACCCGGATAAACCGTTATGCGCGACTGATCCAGTTCCCAAATCGTCGTACAGATCGCATCCAAAAACGTCCGATCATGCGAAATAACAAATAACGTACCTGCATAACGCTTCCACTGGCGCTCCAAATGTTTCACGCTATCAACATCCAAATTAGATGTCGGTTCATCCGCAAAAAGCAAATTCGGTTGTTCCGCCAAAACCCGTTGCACAGCTTTCCTCGTTTTTTCACCACCAGAAAGTTTCGCATCCTCTGGCAAAATTTGCGGCAAATAACCTGCCGTTCCGTTTCGTGTCACAACTCCTTGGTCTGGCATCGTGATACCTGCCATAATCTCAAGTAAAGTCGTTTTGCCAAGGCCATTCCGACCAACAATACCAACCCGCTCGCCTCGATTTGCTATCAGATGTGGAATTTCAAATAAAACCCGATCCGCAATCTCTTTTTTTATATCGTTTATCTCTATTGCTAACATAAAAAAACCTCCTATTTCTAGAATAGGAAGTCAGAAAACAAGCCTGCCAGCATTCAGCCAACACACAACCTGTCTTTATTCGCTCTGCATCATTTTGAGCACAGCAATCCCATCCTAGAAAATTTCGTTCCGCAAATAAACCGACCTCAAGTCCAATCTATTACACGCTTATTCGAATTCTCTTAAAAAATAGGATTACATTTTCATCGGCTCAAAAGACACCCCTTTACATTTGTTGGCTCCATCATAACGCATTTTTTTCTACCCGTCAACCTTTCAACGAGCCGAGAAACATCGATCTTCGTCGTTAAAGTCTGCGCTCCGGTGCTCACATACCCAAGCATGCTCCGCTCCAGTGCTCGACTTTGCCTAGAATATCAACGTTTCTCGGCTCGTTGAGTTTGGCGTTGCTTTCATGATGACTAGAAAATGCAACTGATCATTCTTCTACTGGAATTTTGGCTTCGAATTCCTTTTCTTTCGGTGCGGTTTTCTTTTTGTAAGCTAAGTAGTAGAATAGCGATACAAACACCGCGCCGCCGACCACATTACCTAAATATACTGGAATGATATTATTGATAAACTGGCTCCAAGAATAGCTTCCGGCGAAAATTGCTGCTGGAATGATGAACATGTTAGCGACAACGTGCTGGAAACCAATGGCAACGAACGCCATAACCGGAAACCAGATTCCGATAATTTTGCCTGTGAAATCTTTCGCTGCGTAGCAAAGCCATACTGCGATACTAACAAACCAATTACAGCCAATTCCTGACACAAAAGCAACCCAGAATGGATCTTTAATCTTCGCGCCAGCAGTAGCAACAGTTTTTGCAAGAAAATCGCCTTCTGTAAGTCCAACAAAATGCCCAAAGAAAAAGGCAACTGCAATCGCTCCAACAAAATTCATCACTGTAACAATTGCCCAATTTCGTAGTAACTGCTTCATTGAAATTTTGCGATCGAACCATGCAAGTGCAACAACCATCATATTCCCTGTAATCAATTCGCCGCCGCCTAGCAAAATACAAACAAGCCCCACTGGAAACAGGCCCGCTCCAATAAACGTAGCGAAACTTCCCCATTCATGTGGCATCGTCCCAACTGCGCGAATATAAAGCAAAAAACCAAGCGAAATAAAAGCACCACCTAAAAAACCTAAAATAATAAGTGCTGAAGTGGAAGAACTTGCCTTTGCTACTCCTTTTTTAATCGTTTCATCTACTGTCTCTTGTGGTGTGAAATATGCAGCCACAAAAATCCCCTCTTTCCTGCTCATATCTGTTCTATTTATATTTGATCTTGGACTCGCCACACCTAGAATATGTTCGGTATGTCACAATAATACACCGAAAAGAGCCTTACATTCCTTGATTTGTGGTAAACCAAGTATTTGTAACCGGTTACTTTTATATTATGTAAAACCAAATAAACAACTTCCTAAAAAGCTGTCTATTTGGTTTCGGATATTAGCCCAAGTGCTTCACAATTGGAATCATGATGTGAAACCCTTGTTGATTTCTTGGTAAATCGATTTCGCTATCATACACTTCAATTTTGAACGGTAATTCATCAAAAACAGGATATTCTACTGTAATATATGGTCGATAATCGCGAGCTGCGATGCGTTCTGCGACTTCTTTATACGTTTCATTAATATCTGTACCCGCAACATGATCACACACAAAGTACGTATGTGCTGGAATTTCGATCCACTCCATATCATCTGGTACATTCTCTGGCTTCCAGTTGGCCTTCACAGCCGAATAATACGTGAAGCCGTCTTCTAAATTGTGCACGGACATTCCAAGCAACGTCTTATCGTGCTTTAGACTTTCTTGAGACTCTGCCCAGCTTTGTATTCTCTTGATTGTTTTGTGCACCTCACCATGAAACGCTTCCTCGAAAGTGCCTTTCCAAACAAAAGCAAGCGCAGTAAATCCTTCATGTTCTTCAAAACGTGCAGCTGATAATGCCATTTTAATCAACTCCTTCGCGGGATTTCATTGCTTCTTCTAATCACGTAAATCATACCACAAAACGTAAAAATAATCCCATAATAAGTATGAATAAAATGACAATTTAGCTTTACCAAGAAATTGGTGTTTCCCCGACCGCCTCTAAATAAGCATTAACTTGACTATACGGTTTACTTCCGAAGAATCCATTGTAAGCCGATAATGGGCTCGGGTGTACCGCTGTAATCACTTTATGATTTGGATTTGTAATGAGCACCTGCTTCTTTTTCGCATCTGCGCCCCAAAGTACGAAAACTACTTGCTCCTCTTTTTCATTGAGTCGTTGGATAATTGTATCGGTGAACGTTTCCCATCCCTTTTTGCGATGTGATGCAGCTTTTCCGGCTTGTACCGTCAACACTGTGTTTAGCAACAAAATACCTTGCTCCGCCCAATCCGTTAAGTTAATATCGGTTCGCGCAATCCCCATGTCCGCTTCTAGCTCCTTGAACATATTACGAACAGAAGGCGGAAATTTTGCCTCACTGGAAACCACCGAAAAACTCAAACCATGCGCTTGGTTTGGACCATGATAGGGATCCTGTCCTAGGATAACCACTTTTGTATCTGCATAACTCGTTAAATCTAAGGAACGATAAATCTCCTCACGAGGTGGATAAATCGTTGTCGTTGCATATTCTTCCTCGATAAAAAGCTGTAAATTTTTGAAATACGCCTTTTCTTGTTCCTCTTTTAAAAGTTCTTGCCAATCGTTTTGCATAAATGCGCCCCATTTCTTTATGTATATCCACATCAGCCAATGTACGTGCTTGGTTATGTAATGTTTTTCTACTTGATAGATTTGGTAAGAAACATAATAACCAAGTAAGCAGACCTCTCTCTATGTTTAGTATAGCTTGTTTCACGACAAGAATCTAGATTCCCTAATAATTGACAGAAAAATTGTAAACAATTATACCTTTATGCCTATTAGTAGTTCAATATTGCTAAAAAACTTATTTCATGGTAAATTAAAATAGTTTTAAAAGCTGTTTAGGCAATTAAGACAAACTAACTTTAAGGAGAGATTCAGATGCAACACAAGAAAACATGGGGGAAAATAGCGCTAGGACTTCTTTTGCTTCTATCAACCTTGACTCTTAGTACAGGAAAAGTCAGCGCTGCAGAAACAACAGATTGGACCAAAGTCACTTGGAATGCAGTGGGGGATAGTTTGACGGCAGAGAACAACACACTGGCAACGAAAAGATATTTTAATTACATTCAAGAAGATCTACACATCAAGCAGGTCAATAACTACGGCATGAATGGGTCCACAGTTGGCAATCTTTTCGCACCTATAAGTGAGCGCTATACCACAATGGATAGCAGTGCTAATCTAATCACTGTTTTTGCGGGTATTAATGACTACGGCAAGGGACAAGCACTTGGTATGCCAACTGATACAACAAATAAAACTTATTATGGCGCGCTTGATGTACTTTTAAAAGGTTTAATTAAGAAATATCCCGGCCAAAAAATTGGCTTTATTTCTATGTATAAGCAATCATTCTTTCCGCCAGTGAACAAAATAGGCATTCCAGACTATGCTTATATCAACGCTGCTATCGAGGTATGTCGCCGTTATAATATCAAGCATTTGAATCTTTATGACTTGGACTCTTTTGATTTGTCGAAACCCGATGTGAATGGGTACAGCGTTGGGGATGGCATTCATTTGAATAATAAAGGTCATCGTCATCTTGCTGATACGATGGAAGTGTTTATTAAAGGTTTGTAATAGATGTTGGACCCCAAGCAAAGATCAAAACTCTTTTTTGGGGTTTTTTATTGTTCATACAGGACTAACGACACTTTTAATTTTCGTGTGCCATAGTTTTTACGGCCTCTATCACGCCTCTACGACCGCTTGTTCTAAATCTGCTTCTGAATTTTATGTCTTGCTCGATAATAATACATGCTCCTAGAAACACCTAAACACGACACATCGCTACTATTGGGTATTTATATTTATTTTGTCGGATTACTTGGATTTTCGTCCGAATATCAGCGTCACTTGCTTTAAAATATCATTTCCCATTTCTAATTGCGTATTTGGCTTGCCCAGTTCTTTTTACTCTGTTGCTATTCCAGTCCAACGTTTAGGTTTAGCGATGCTCCTCTGCATACTTTCAACTCTAGCATTAACACGCATCCCCTTTATTATTTTCCGGATATTTTATAAACGTGCGTCAAAGAAATAAATAGTACAATCCCACACCCCTGCTTTTGCAATAATACATATGATACAAGGGCTAATTTAGACTCACTTTTTGATACCACTTACGTACTTTATTAACCTCCTCATCAGTTACACCATGACTACCATCCGTTATTAAGAGCTCTACACCTGCAAATTTCTCTCGCAAACGTTCACTTAATGCCAAAATCTCACTTGGAACAACGGATGAATCGTTCGCACCTGTCGTGATCAATAACCGATTGGCTACGTCATTATCAGCAAAAAACTCTAAATGCAACTCTTGTGGATGTAATAAAATCGTGTAGTCCGCAATGTCAGGTCTTTTTTGTAAGATCCCCTGTAGTAAATTGGCGCCATTGGAATAGCCTATAAATGTTGTATGCCAGTAATCCAACGCTAATTTATCCCACTCTGCTAAAAACGCATCCACCGACAAATCAAAATTTATCTGGTCTAACTTCTGATTTTTGAGTGGAGCAAAATATCTTCTCTCTTCGCCTGTGCCGTACGCTCCAAGAAAACTCACGATACTCGCCTTAGGATTTAGCTCTCCTGTTAGAAACAATAGACTAAATTCATTTCCTCCTGTACCATGTAATAAGACAAACAAATTCTCTGAGCTTTTTTCAGAAATAAAATGTTCCATAAAGCACCTCCAATTTTTAGTAAAGGAATGAAATGAAGATGAAAAGTTTAGGTATTCACCATGTATCATCCCTTGTGGCTGACATTCGCGTCTCGTTTAAGTTCTACCATAAAGTATTAGGTATGAAACTACTAATGAAAACTGTTAACCAAGACGATTATACCATGTATCATTTATTTTTTGCAGATGAGCAAGGACGGCCTGGTACTGAATTCACAGTATTTCAAATCAATACATTCAAAAAAAATGTTTTCGGTACGAATGCCATTGATCGTACTGTTTTCTCTGTGAAATCAGAAAAGGCGTTGCATTACTGGTTAGAGCGCTTTAATGTTAATAATGTTGAACATTGTGGCATTGAAGATTATGGCGATACTAAAATTATTCGTTTTGAAGATCCTGATGGCATGCCATTAGCTTTATCCATCGCCTCGCAAGTAGAAGGGGATTTTGCGCCCAATCATGACAGCGATGTTCCTCTAGATTACGCTATTATCGGCATACATTCTGTTCATTTACGTGTACGCTACCCTGATGCTACCGAAACAATTTTAGTGGGTTGGTTCCATTTTGAGAGGCTTGCTCTGCTAACAAACGAGCCATTTCCAGTAACAGTCTTAAGAAATCACCATAGTGACTACCAACATGAGGTGCATCTGATTGAAGATGATACTAACCCCGTTGAAGATCAAGGAATTGGTGGGATACATCATCTAGCTCTCTATGTTGAAGATTATGCAGATTTAATAGCGATTAATAACAAACTTATTGAAAAAAATTTCCGAAATTCTGGCTTGCACCCACGCGAATTTTTTGATGCGATTTACTTTAGAGAACCGAATGGCCTCCTGTTTGAAGTTTCCGCCAAGATAAAAAAAGTTCCCCTATCTATATCGGCTGATGAAATTGATGACGTCCCATTATATTTGCCTGATTTCCTTCAAAACAAGCGCGAAGGAATCGAAAAAGAACTATGTAAAATTGATAAGTTTCGATATGAAGCTGAATAGACACCCTAGAGATAGCAGCATACAAAATAAAAAACCTACTACTCCATTACAGAATCGAGTCTCGTTCTGGAATGGAGTTTCGGATTTCAGTCTGAAAATTCCGTTCATTTTTTCGCCATAAAAATTCGAATTTTTATTACTTAGTGTTGTAAATTTAAGTCTTTTTGTGCTGCATCATAACTCGCCATTACATTAGAATAGGCAGGTAAATGTTTCGACAACAACTTGCCAAATCCTTCTATATCACTTCTCCAATCTCTTTGAAGTTCAGCTGCTACGCTAAACCAGTTCATCAATTCAGCACCGGCCGTCGCCATTCTTAATAACGCCGCATCTGCAACTTGTTTGCTTACAGTTCCAGAAGCGTCGGAAACTACAAATACTTCATATCCTTCATTCAGAGCTGAAAGTGTTGGGAAAGAAACACATACATCCGTTACAACCCCAGCTATAATTAACTGCCTACGTCCAGTATCTTTAATTGCTTGAACAAATTCTTCATTATCCCACGCATTAATCTGTCCTGGACGCGGTATATTTACAGCATTCGGAAGATTTTCCGTAATGTAGGGAATTAGCGGTCCATTAGGTCCATGCTCAAAACTCGTTGTCACTATGGTCGGTAAATCAAAGAAATTCGCCATATCTACTAAAGCTTCCACATTTTGATGAAATACATCTGATTCATAATCCCGTACTAAACCTGAAATTAGACCTGCTTGATGATCAACTAGTAATATAACTGCGTCTTCTCTTCTTATTCTTCTGTACAAATCTTTCATAAAAAAACACTCCACTTTCTCTTTGTATTTGTGAATCAATATTCAATATAACATTACTAAAATAAAATGTCGAATATTACTAATATAGAGAATTTTTTTCTTTTAAATTGATAATTGGATAACTATCAAAATAGCTTTATTCACCTGATATACATAATTATACACCACAAAAAAGAGAACCAGTATCATTAATTAGTGTCAATTTGATACACATACATCTGATTTCTTTTGTTCTTTTTTGGTTACAGTTACTTAAAATCGTTATCTTTTCCTATCTGTCTATGTACCTAACAACGCAATAAGCTTGTTAGTTACACGAGTTTGTCCGCCTAAATTGGCATGATAAACCGAATCATACACCTCAGACGCCTTCAATCTAAAGATATTAGGAGAGACTGTGATACAAAAATACTCATACAATTCTGTCAAGTAGTAATCTGGCATGTTGTCTGCATAAAAAACAGGTGGTAATAATGTTACTTGGATATTATTATTTCTACACCTTTTCATAAATGCCTTAATTTCACTCATTGCTTCCGTTTCATGAAAGCTCTCTGGGAAGGAGAGTGGCGTTAATGCTTGTGGATTTCGAAGTTGTGCATCCATCCCTTGAAGACATCCTGTGTGTGTCAGAATTGTCGCCTTACGCCGTGCCATTTTTTCCGGTGTAGATGAAGATTTTGCATGCCTTAAAGACATAAGAAATAGCTTTACCTTTTTGTTGTATTTCTTCCGATTCGCCCAATATTTACGATGCACAAACGTATCAATTCCAAAACCAAAAATATAATACGATGGATTAAGGTATTGGCCAAATTCAAGTGGTAAAATAACATGATCGCCTGGTTTTAAACTAGGTTCTATATGATCAACGAGATACCGAAAACCTAAGCCTACATTGACTCCAGCATTGATCGTTGGTTTTCCTAGTCTCTGTTGCATTTTATCTGTGTTAAAACCATACAGTACACTGCTACCACCTAATAAAACGATTTTTTCTTCTTGACATGACTCTAACATTTCCTTCTTCTTAGATACTAAATATTCCATATGGCGAATACTGTCAAAATTAAACATGGCTTATCATCTTCCCAACTTCTTATTTTTACGATTATATTCATGGTACTTGCTCAGTCCCATTTTTAATGTATTGCTTGCATGGTAACCTAGATTCTTAATCTTCGTAATGTCTGCATAAGACTGATGAATATCGCCGGCTCTCTCTTCATGGTGTGTTAGTGAAAGTTTTTTATCCGCAATCAATTCATATATTTCAATAACTTCTATTAAACTGTGCCTCTCACCAGATGCGATATTAAATACTTCTGATTGACTTTCTTCCGATTTTGCTATCAAAATCAAGCCTGTTACAACATCTTCTACATAAACAAAGTCACGTACTTGTGAGCCATCTCCATAAAGCTGAAAATTTGCGCCCTCATCCCCCATACAGTTTGTCAAAATAGACAACACACCTGAATATGGCGACTGTGGATTTTGTCGCGGACCATACACATTAAAAAATCGAGCAGCGCTTGCTTTCAAACCGAATAAATGACTGTATGCTAACACATAGCTCTCTGCTGCATATTTATCAATACCATAAGGAGTAATCGGTGCAATGGCAGAGGTTTCTCGTTTAGGCAACGTTGGTTCGCTACCATATACAGCTGCCGAGGAAGCAAACACAAATTTTTGAAGTGTAGATGCTTGCTTTTTAGCTGCGTTTAAAATATAAATGGTGCCATCCATATTAGTCTGATGCGTCAGAAGCGGGTCCTCGATAGATGCTGCGACACTCGCAACTGCCGCTAAATGAAATACATAGCTAAATTGATAGTTCTCAAAAATAGTAAGAACATCTATTTCTCGGCTAATATCACCAAGAATAAATTCCAAATCGGGATGATTCGGGAGATTAGTCCTTTTTCCCGTACTTAGGTTATCAAATACAACCACATGGTAGTTCTGTAGCAATCGCTCAACCAAATGCCCACCAATAAAGCCAGCGCCACCTGTTACTAAAACTGTTTTTTTCTTCATTTTAAACCACTCTTTCTTCTTTTTTGTATCCTATTTTTCATCATAAATTGGATGTTTCGTAAATTAATAAGAAGGATCAAACTCACAGACAATGCGTTAGTAAGTAACTCTGGAATTTTATCTTGATAAAGACATAACAAAAACGATAAAAGCTGGAATGATTACTACATACTGCATCCGAATTTTGACGTATTTTCTCGTTTGAATGAAACGAACAATCCATACAAAGAAAAAACTAATAGCAGTCGCGAAGGCAACACCATACAGGCCGATTTGTGGAGTGAGCCAAAAATTGAGCCCGACATTACACGCTGCACCGACAAAAGATGTCATAAATACTTGATTTGTCCGCATCTGTACCGTGTAAATAACGCCAATAAAGGCAGATAATCCCGCAAAAATCATGGCAAACAATTGAATAGGTACAAATTTCCAAGCTCCGAAAAATTCACTCCCAATGGCTACTCCAAATCCCCACTTTAAAAAGCACAGGATGATGGAACTAATAATAATCATGAAGGAAGCCAAGGCATTAAATACGCTAGAATAAAAGCGATCTCGATTTTCTTGTTCGTTTTCTTCTATAGCTGATAACTGCCATGCTTGTATAAAAACAGAACTCAGCGTATTAAGAAGCACCGGAATTTTATTTGCTACAGCATAATATCCATTTGCTGTGAGCCCAAGAAAAGCTTGAATAAGCAAACGATCAGAAGCATTCATTATCCAAAACATTAATGTATTAGGAATAAGTGGTAAGCTATATAACAACATCCGTTTCATCAAAGTCCCATCCCACGGTGCTTTTGCTAATTTCTCCACAACATTCCCACTAAAACAGAAGAACACTAGATTACTAATCGTAAAGGCAACCACCATCCCAATAAAATATCCCATTATCCCCATATGAAAGTAATTTAACAAGAGACTAACGATAGCAAAAATCATCATTGCAGTAACCAATCCATTAATAACATATAATTTTATTCGCCCTGTGCCGCGTGCATATTGAGCCAACACGAGGTTTATAGACTGTGCAAAAATAATAGCGGCAATAACCAGCGTACTTACATCTAATTCGAAAAAAGTATTCCTACAACGCTACCAGCTAAGAAAAGCAATCCAACCAACATGCAGACGGCTAGTCCATTCAGTAAAACACTACCTTTATGTTCATTTTCTTTCATCGTAAATCGCAGAACTGCATCATAAATCGATAGGCTCACAAATGGTAAACAAAGATTAATCATGACAGAAACTAGCTCTACTTTCCCATACTCTTGTGGATTCAAATGATGTGTAAATACTACAACAAGTAGTAAACTAATAAATTTGCTTCCCATGCTCCCAATTGAAAACAGGATGGTATTTTGAAATAATTTTTTATATTTACTACTCATTACTTCGACTCATTTCTCGTTTATTGTGGTTGCGCCATTTTATGCAGTACTTCGGTTAAAAGTGTGGAAGATGTATTGCTTGTGTACGGAAAATAAATAACATCAACATCGTTCTCATTCAAAATTCGTTCCGTTTCATTGAATAAAGCATTACCTTTCCAGTGAGATCCCACGAACATAGCATCGAACTGATACTGTCCCATCGCTGCTACTTTATTTCGATGCGTTTGTGCGACCACTTCATCCACAAAGGCAATCGATTTTACGATCTCTATTCTTTCCGAAAATGGAATAACAGGAGTTTTATTTTTATAGCTTTGAACTAATTCATCCGTGCTAACTGCCACAATAAGATGTTCACATTGCGCCTTTGCCTGTTTTAAAATATTCAGATGCCCAATATGAAAAAGATCGAAAACACCAGATGTATAGCCAAGTTTATATTTTTTCATGTATTAGTACCGTCCATTTCTAGGAATTTTATGATTCGTTTGGCAGAGTTATTGTCATTATAGTGATTCATTTTCGTACATAATTCGGCTCGTTCAAGTACATATTCATCTTGATCAGCCGCAACCAGTCTAACAAACTTAAAAAAATCATTGGCTTCTCGAATTTTTTCTCCCGGCATGTAATCCAGTGGTTCTTCCACTAAGAAGCCACGTCCAGAACTATAATTTGCTATATCCCCAAGTTCAAATCCAATGGGCTTATTTTGCAATAAATAGTCAAAGTACACAGAAGAGAAATCAGTAATTAGCGCATCAGTTTTGCCAAGTAGTGCATATAAATCAATGGACGCGTCTAACATCTCTGCATTTGATAGCGTCACAATGTGCGTTAAGTCATAGAAGGAAACAAATCGTAAATCTTGATTGGGGTGGAATTTTATTAACAATAAAGTATCAGCAGATGCCAATTTCTCGTTCAACGTTTGAAAAAATTCCGGACTCATCAGGGATACATCTTGAGCAGCATCCATCGCAAAATCCATACGATTACTGTTGTTAATGCGTTTAAATGTTGGTAACCAAACGATCATTTTTTTGTAGTTATATTTCTCAAGGAATTGATTTGTTCCCTTATCTTCGCGGTACATCGTGTCATTTCTCGGGAACCCAAGAATTTGCATCTTATCTGCCCCACCAAGTAAAGAGGTCGAACGAAGATCTGCTGAAAATGAGGATGTGCTCAAAATATACGTATGGTGTTCTGTTGGGCCAAAACAACCTCGGCTGTCTTTTAATGGCGTTCCATGTGTTAAAAAAAAGCGTATTTGCTGATTATCGCTACGATATCCAAGCGTTTCATGTGTGTAGAAACAATATTTCGCGACACAATTGTAATAGAGATAGCGCAATGATTTTCTTGTAAGACCAGATTTTTTCATAAATCGAACGTTTGGGTATTCACGATGATTGATAGTTTCCGGATTCGCCACAAACCAAACCATCTTGTACTTTATGTTTAACTGTTGTGCCATCATTTCTTCAAAAAGCGCCTTAGAATTATCCTGAAATCCAGACATACTCTCAAATAGAACCATATTTTTTACTGGCAGCATGCAGAATAAACGCAATAAACAGTGCATCATTAATTTCATTCGCTCCATCTCCTTTCTTTTATTTTTTTCGGCCAACTATAAAGCATGTCTCCGAGCAGAAAAAATCCTTTGAAATAGGCCTTTATCGCCATTCGACGCATCCGTTTAAGCTGCTTATTTTCTGGTTTATGAGACATGGTATACCAGTCGGGGCATTTTTTTTCTAGTACTTTCTGAATCGTTTGAAGAAATATACGCCGCTCTTTTTTATTCTGTATATATTGGCTTTTACCTAGTGCCATCACATAACCTAGCTGCTCTACATACATACCTGTTACTGTATCGGCCTGTTTTGTTGGCAATCGGTCTACTTGTTTTTTTAGGTATTCCAGAACCGCTATAATATCGTAATAGCGTGCGACATTGACTGTGTTTGTTTGAGAATCTTCTCGTGATCGATCATATACATAAAATGCTTTGTCTATTTTGCTTGTTTTTTTCGAGCGCATCATCACAAATGGAACCACTCCTACATCCTCATACCAATAACCTTCTGGGAAAAAAACATCTTGCCATAAGTGCGCTGCGTACATCTTGTTCCACGGGGCTGTTCCCGCTGTTATTGGCGAGCTTCCAACTCTCGTATAGTTTTGTTCGTTCTTTTTGTTCCGTGTCAAATAGTCAAATACAGCGATATCCGCTCCACTTTCCAAAATCTTGACACATTCGCCAACGAGTTCTGGTAAAATATAATCATCACCATCTACCATCAAAATATAGTCTCCACTCGCTTGTTTCATCGCTAAATTTCTCGCACTCGCTTGACCACCATTCGTTTTTGTAATAATCAATACACGCGGATCTTGCCTTGCATACTTTTCTAACAGCATCAAACTTTGGTCTGTTGAGCCATCATCTACTACGAGCACCTCGAGATTCGTGTAATACTGTGCTAAAACTGAATCTAGACATCGTTCCACGTATTTTTCAATATTATATATAGGAATAATAATCGATACTTTTGTTAGCTTCATGAAACGCTCCTTCCTCACACTTCTTGGACGAATGAAACAAAGTCCTTTAATTTTCCTCCACCACGATAAAAAGTGGCACCTTCTTGTATCTCATAAGTCATGTCTGTTGAAAAATATGTCACGATTTCCGCTTTGAGCCTTCCTCGCATATCATCGCTAAGATAGCTTTCTACTCGGAATTCTAGATGACCCTTTTCATGTTGCAGGACTTGATAACCGACAGCTTCTCCACCATCTATCACCATATTTTTGAAAATATAATAAAAAATCAAGCTCGGATATGTCTCTTTCTCCCCAAAAACCGCCTTGCCTACGCGTCCCATAACGGACTTAACAATCGTATGCTCTCGACCACAAGCACATTTTGTTTCTGTGTCTAATTCAACATAATCCCCTAGCGCATAACGAATAATTGGAAAGGATTTAGAAAATAAATTAGTCACAAAAATCTCGCCATCAATAACTTCTACAATCACATTTTCCATCGTCATGTGCATATTCCCATCTGGGCATTCAAAGGCGATAATTCCAGTCTCTGTTGCGCCATACTCACTAATAATTTTACTACCAAATACTTTCTCTACCATCGGCTGATACGCATCAAATATCTTTTCAGACGTCCCTTTAATCATTTTCAAATTCGCTTTAATTGGTAGATTTTCTTTTTCTATTTTTTTTGCGACATGATAAATCATCGAGGAGTACCCTTCCAAATAATCTGCTCGTTTCAATTTTTTAATAAAAGCATTAATTTCCGCTGTTTCATAGGAAAATATTCGAAATCTATTTACGAGTTTATCCATCCATTTAAGCTTCCAGTTTTTTTTACTATCTAAGTTATAGCCCCAGAAATAGCCATTTCTGTGCCATGGTTTAATACCATACCAATCATAACCTCGATGAATCGCTGCACGGTGTCTAGCATCCCATTCTAAATTTCGGTGAAATGTAAGAGGAGTTCCTGTACTTCCGGATGTTTCGGAGAAAATGAGGGGACCAACCCCCGACGTAACATGAATCCTTTCGCTTTCTTCAAGTAATGTTTTTTTATTTATTGGGGGAATTTCTTTAAGATCTTCTAAGCTCTGAATATCAGTAGGCTCGATACCAACTTCATCTAGTAATTGTTTATAATAAGGGGATTTTTTATAAGCCCATTGTACAAGCTCTTGTAATTTATCCAGCTGATAAGCCTCTAGCTGTGCGCGTGACCACCGATCCGACTGTTGTAAAAACTGCTCAGCCTCAGGTAAAACTGGGTTTCGGCGCTTGACGCCTTGTTTGTATATCCATTGATACACGTTATCGCTCTCCTATTCGCCGATAAGTCCACGTTTCCTTCAAGACTTCCAGCAGTAGATTTTTTTGCTTCTTTTTAAAGTAAAATAGAGTCACTAGCAAATAGGCTATTGGTCCGTTGTATATTCGCTTAAACAGCGGACCTTTGCTTAATACTTGCGCTTAAATAAATCGGTTAGAAAAATATTCTCTTCTCCGGAAATGTATGTTGCGCCCAGTCCAAAAGCTTCATCAAAACGAATCACATCATGAAACTTATTGCTTTCTAAACATGTTCTCCTCACAAAAATTTCAATGGAAGAGCGACTCATCAACTCACGCTTCGTTAAATATCGACTCGTTTTTATCTTCTGTGGTCTTCCAAATTTTTGTTGATCTGGGTCATACATAGTAAGGCTAATGACATCTTTACCTGTTTGATAGGAATCCACAACGTGTTGAAATGTCGCTTTATCGTACCAGCAGTCATCATCACCAAATGTCACAATTTCCCCAGTAGCATGTTCTAAACCAGTGTTACGTGCTCTAGAAAGCCCACGCTCATCTATTCTTACAACTTTAGAGAATATAGTGTACCTCGCTAATAACTCCGTCCATTGATCCTGTTCATTCTGCAAAACAAGAATCACTTCACAATGCGGATACGTCTGATTTTCTAGCGTCTCCATCATTCTTTTGAGCTCTGTTACCCTATCGCCAAGTGTCGCAACAATGACAGATATAAGTGGTTTTTTCGTCATTGTAATTGCCTCACTTTAGTCAGCGGCCGTCCAATCGACTGATAAGCCACACCAGCTAGCTCCATCTCATATTTATTGAAACAATTTCGACCATCTAGTACGTGTGGATTAGCCATTAATCTAGTAAAAGTAGCAGGATAAATCTGCCTAATCTCTTCCCACTCTGTAAAAATGAGACATGCATCTGCACCAGCCAACGCCTCTTCTATCGAGCTTTTCATTATGGAATCATCGCCAAGCTGTGCGGCAACAGCATCCATCGCAATCGGATCATAGGCTTGAATAATCGCACCTTCTCTTTGCAAAACTTTGATGTTTGGAATGGATGGTGCTTCACGCAAATCATCTGTATTCGGTTTAAAAGTCAAACCTAATACCGCTATTTTCTTCCCAGCAAAATGGGGTACTTCTTTTCGTAATTTATGAATCAGCGTATACTTTTGTTTTTCATTTATTTTAATTGCCGCTTCAATCGTGCGTAATACGAAACCATGATCTTCCGCTAACCAATGTAGCGCCTTCGTATCTTTTGGAAAACATGAACCGCCATAACCAATGCCCGCACGCAAGAAACTATTTCCAATTCTCGGATCATAACCCATTCCTTCTGTGACTTCTTCCACATCGGCACCCAATATGTCGCACAAATTCGCAATTTCATTCACAAAAGATATCTTGAGAGCTAGAAAATCATTGCTGGCATACTTGACTAATTCCGCACTTTTGCGAGAAACTGCAACGATTGGCTGCCCATAATTGGCATAGATAGCACGCATTTTTTCCTCGGCTGTCTTTGATTCTGTTCCAATGATAATTCGGGATCCATGAAGCGTATCGTATACGGCACTTCCTTGCGCGAGGAATTCGGGATTTGAAATGACATGCACTTTGGCAGTATTTCTAAGTGCCTCCTTCACAATTGCCTCCACTTTATCATTAGTTCCTACTGGTACAGTTGATTTTACGATAATTAAACAGTCTCGCTGAATGCTTCGTCCTATTTCATGTGCCACTTGATAGACTGCCGTCAAATTCGCTGATCCATCTTCATTTTCTGGTGTCCCAACGCCAATCACAATCGCATCAGCATCTGAGTAAGCACTTGCACCCTCTGTTGTAAACTGAATTCGTTTCGCCGTTAATTGCTCCTGTAACAGTTCTTCCAAACCAGGCTCAAAAATCGGTGAAATACCTGCGTTAAGTCCGGCAATTTTGATAGGGTCTAAATCAACAGCCGTTACTGCATGCCCGTGATGCGCAAATCCTACTGCGGAAACTAAACCAACATAACCTACACCCGCCACTGTAATTTTCATCATTTCTGTTTTCTCCTTTTCCATATGGCATGAAACACGTAGCAACAAAAAACATAACTCGCATACACAAGCGGTAAGCCTTCATGCTGTCTGTACATCTGCCAATTTTTTTGGAGCATCTTCCATTTGTTGCTGGATAGTGAAGCTGTACTTAATCGATAATACGCCAACGGTTCTGTCATACCATAAGCATAATCTTGCTGTTTCAAAATGGATAACCATGTCGCTGTATCTTGGCGTGTACGTAACAATGGCATTCGAAAATCTCCTACTTTTTCTCGATCAATCATCACTGTTAAGCAGCCAATAATCGTATTTTTCAGTAGTTCTGTGTAACTTATTTTCTCAGGCACATGTACCGTTCGTTTTTGTCGTTCTGGTACTTCTTCAAAAACATGATACGCTGTAAATGTAAATCCGTGCGCCTGTTCCTTCATAAACGTTAGCTGTCTCGAGAGTTTTTCTTTGTGCCACAAATCATCACTATCTAAAAAAGCGATATATTGCCCCTTTGCCCGACTAATTCCTTCATTCCTTGCAAAACCTGAACCACGATTTTCTGTCAAAAAAACTGGGATAATACGTGCATCTTCTCTAGCTAATTTTTTCAAATTTTGCGGTGTCGCATCGCTGGAATAATCATCCACGACTAGTAACTCCCAATTCCTATACGTTTGGTTTAGGACGCTTATTATACTTTCGTGCAATGATTCGCCACTATTATAGGTAGGCATGATGATACTTACTAGATCCGCTTGATATGTTTGATGCATAAATTCCTGCTCCTATTCCTCTTGAAATGGTCGATATTTTTGCCTTAGCCATGGTTGCTGACGCTTGCGCTCCATAATTTCATCCGCATAGTATAATACTGCCGAACCTTTGCGTATCTTTTGAATTTTTCCACGCGCTACAAGCGAATGAAAACACTGCTTCGAAACTTCCAAACAGTCAATGGCTTCTTGTGTAGACAAAAACATATTGTCGAGTAGTAACAACTGTTCTTCGTATTTTTTTATCATCGAATTAGCTATCCCCTTCTTATATTTCTGGTATGGTTACAATGATCGGCAAACTGGTAACCTCTTTAAAATCTTTTGCCGTTTTAAATGTATTTTTCAGCGATTCTCGAATCACAAACACCGTGGAACTTAAGAGCAGAGTCATCACGAACGCTAATATCATATAAAGTCGAATCTTTGACGTCGTTAGATTACCGCTGAGTTCTGCATCAGATAAAATGTTGACATTATCAATATTCATTAGTTGTGGGACTTCCTTTTCCATAGATAAAGCCAAGGTTTCCGCTATTTTCTTTGCCTGTTCAGGGTCTTCGTGTTGCACATGAATCGAAATCACTTTTGATTCCTTCTCACTTTGAATACTCGTCATTTCACGCAATCCCGACACACTCATTGTCAGATCTAGTCGCTCAATAACATCAGATAAAATCACCTTACTGCGCAAAATCACATTATAGGTATTTACCAACTGCGTATTGGAATCTGTACTACGATAATTGCCGGCTTCTGTATTCACTACTTTTGGATTAATTAAAAGTTGCACGGAAGCATCGTATTTTGGTGCCATAAACTGAAAACCAGCTACACCAACCAAGCACATAGATATCATAGCGATAATCAATGCTATAATGATTTTTTTTCGAACAATATTAAATATACTTACCAAGGATAATTCTCGTTTCATTTGCTCCATCCTTTACTTCCTGCTAAATTTACTTTCTTTCAAACTCCTTGCAACCAATGCAAAGAAGAAGAAAAATACCTCGTTTAAAACCAAGGACAAAGATGCCATCATTGACAGGTAGCCTATTAAAGCAATAAGTAGCCACCATTGTTCTTTATCCATGAAGACTGATTTTAGTAACGTCCATGCCATGGCTATAATTGCGGTAGCATAAATAATCATCCCCATAATCCCTGTTTCCACCAAAATTTCTATAAAGGAATTATGCATAAAGACCGCTTTTCCTCCTGAAAAATAATTGTAATCCTGGAAATTGAAAGTTCCGATTCCAAATAGTGGATGCTCCATAAAATAAGCTAAGCCTGCTGCCCAAATATCAAATCGTCCACTTCCTCCATCTTCACTCATCGTTCCAAATCGCTCCATCATAAGCTCCCATAACGAAAAGCCCATAAATTGACTGAAAAGAATATCGGCAAGTAATAAAAAAAAACCCGCACCAAAAATCATAATCAACTTCGATTTCATGTTTCCAACGAGCAAACAGAGTGCCAGTACAATGACAACAGATATAATCGCTCCCCTAGATAAAGTCAATACCACACATAGAATGGCGATAAATCCACCTAATAAATTCCACAATTTATCCCGATGTGTTAAGAAATAAGCAATGAACAACATGTTAATAAAAACAAAGATATTTGGATCATTCGTCAATCCTAATAGCCTAGCGAAATTACGATCAATAAGCACACCCATTTCACGAATTCCATTGCCATGCATATTAAATCCTAAATTCACCAATCCCAGAAGATAATAGGCTAAACTCAGCAAATTAAACAAAAATCCAGAGATAATTATTGCCCATTCGATATCCTTCCAACGAATTCTTTCTAACCAATATCTACAAAAAAAGTAAAATCCAAGCAAGATAAGCGTTCCACCAATCGCACGAAGCGCCGCTTGTGGATAAGCCGTAATAACGCCACGTAAAGCGTAGTATACATAGAAACTAACAAAGGCCACTTCAAAAAACAGAAGCTTCTCAATCGTAATTTTGGAAAGATAACACAATATTAGAAGCAACATCAAAATCATATACGGTTTTAGGGCCAGACCGATTTGCATATTGAATTGACTACCTATGCTCAAGAAAAGTAACAGTATCGTTAGTAAAAAAATAGGCATTCTTGAGCCTCGGGACCCGCTTGTCAGATAGTCAGATGCCCTGCTATTTCTATAATCCATTAAGTCTTACCTCATCCCGCCGGTTAATAATAATAACGATATTTATCCCTGACTTTCACTTTCACACAGTTGAAAATAATCCCCAGACATGTTGCTGAAACCTGCTTTAGTACCTGGTGTGTGCGCTCTACTTCTTCTTTTCGAACTTCATCATACTTCACTACAAATAATGTCGCATCGCTATGATTCAAAATAGTCTTCACTTCTGGAACTAGCAAAACGGGAGGTGTATCAATAATAATCAAGTCATATTGTTCTTTCACTCCCATAATGAATTTTTTTAGTTTCGCCGCATCAAAAATAGTTCCCGAAGAACCATCTATTAAACCGCTTGTCAGGACATCTAATCCCTCAATCCCAATATCTTTTATACAATCCGACATCGCGTATTCTTCCTTTAAAACATCGCAAAAGCCTACTGCATTGGATAAACCTAATTTTTTGTGTACAGAGGGACGTCTGAAATCACTATCAACAAGCAAAACCTTCTTGTTCCCTTCTGCAAAACTTCTGGCTACTCCAATCGCCACAGAGCTCTTTCCTTCACTCGATAGCGATGATGTAATTCCGATGACTTGCATATCTAAGCGTTCTGATAACTCAATGGTTGTCCTAATATGCGCCATTTGCTCTTAAAAAAAATGGTTTTCATTTAATCTATCTTTACCTCTCATCAATCATTCACCTACCTCTTAGAACGTATTTGTCATGCTCTTCAACTGGTCGCCTTCAAATGTCACTCGCAATTCTCCATATCCATGTGCACCAGTGATAAAAAATGCCTCTACTGTATTTTCTTTCTCATTGATGCTGACATTTTGAGCGGCACCGATATATTGGATCAAGAAATCTTGTTTTGTCCAATTATCTTTTTTTATAATTTTTTTTGCCTGTTCAATGGGGATATATGCATTTTGCACAAAGTAGTTTGTTACTTCTCCTGATTTGCCTATCACGACCGCATCCTTGTTATGAACTTGTATTTTTTCACCTACAAATTCTAGTGTGTTATTATTTTGTGTTAGCTTGGCGAATTCTTCGTTACTTACTTCGCTATCTGTATTCTTCCATGATTCTATTAGGTCTGCTTTATTCGAACATCCCGTCCCGATTAAAGCGAATATTGCGATTATTATTATGACTGTTTTTTTCATTATAAACTCCTTATCGAGCGCCACTGCCACTTAAGATAACTTTTACAGTTTTGCATAGTATGTGTGCTTCACTTTTTAATGACATGGAATGAATGTACTCCAAATCTAACTTTAGTTTTTCTTCTGGCGAAATATCATAGCCGCCGTTTACTTGTGCCCAACCAGTTAGACCCGGTTTGACTGCTAAACGTTGAATAAAATTAGGGGAATGAATCTGAAATTCTTTTGTAAAGACTGGTCGCTCAGGACGTGGACCAATCATACTCATCTCTCCCTTTAATACATTCCAAAGTTGCGGTAGCTCATCTATTCTTGTTTTTCGAATAAGTCGGCCCACTTTGGTAATTCGATCATCATTTTTCTCTGCCCACTTTGGACCCATTTTTTCTGCATCTGTGTGCATAGACCTTATTTTATAAATCGTAAACTTTTTCCCATAAAGACCAACTCTTTCTTGTCTATAGATAATTTGTCCGGGAGATTCTAGTTTAACGACTAGTGCTGTCATCAAAATAATTGGAAATGTGATTACTAGTAAAAGTAAAGCAAATACTACATCAAATAGACGCTTCGTTAGTTGAAAAGTATTCGATGCTTTTTTTGTTTTCATCGGATGTATTCTAAATTCATACTCCATTATTCTCGTCCTCTCTAGAGTTACAATGCTGTTACCAAAAGTTATTTAGAAGATGGAATTGTTGAATAATCCCATCTTCCGCTTTACTTAAAATCTATTTTGTTACAATAACGTCTGAATGTGCTATTCCGCCAGCTACACCTTGGCTTAAGAAAATAACAGCACTTGTATTCGTTGCTCCTGTAGTGAACGTCAGCATGCCTTGAGTATAATCTGTAGATGATACGAATACGTTAGCTTGTACACCCCCATAACTCTTCACACCAAGGGAAAGACGTGCACCGTTCTCTACTTTCCCGTACGTGGAAACGGTATAAGTTGTGTTTGGAAGTAAGCCTGTGATTGTTTGCTCAATGCTCGAATTGCCTTCTAGTTTCACGACTTTGTTATCGTCTTCTGTTATGACTACTGGTGTTTCTGCTGCTGTTGCTTTCCATGTTTTCCAGCTTGTCATAGCCAAATCGAACATACCATTTTTCGTTAGATTGCCTGTTTGAGAAGCTTGTAAGTCTGCAAATAATGTCGTTGCGCGTGCTAATTCCGCTTCAAATGTTGCTTTTGCTTTCAAACCAGTTGGTACTGCGGCTACTGCTGCTGTTGCTGTTGCTAACTCTTCTTCAGTTGCTGTCATTTTGATTGCGCCATTGCTTGTTGTTACTGGTGTTAAATAATCCGTGCTAACAGATGTTTTTGAGGTGAATAGTGCTTCTAAAGCTGCTGTTGCTGCAATAACTTCTGGACGCTCGCTTTCAGGTGTAGAGTCTTTGAATACTACTGCATCTACCATACCAGTACTAGTTCCTGTACCTTTCATTAAGAACACAGTTGCTGATTTATTCGTTGCACCCGTGCGAATCGTGATACTTGCTTTCGTATAATCTGCTCCGCTAACGCGACCAGTTTTTTGTGCACCACCATAGTTTTTCACACCAACGCTGACATAACCGCTGTTATCTGCTTTACCGTAAATTTCAAGGGTATATGTCGTGTTTGGTTGTAAACCAGTGATACTTCTACTTCATTTATTTTAAAATAAGAATTTTGTTCTTTTCTTCGACTGCTTGCTGAATCGCTATTACATAAATAATTATAGTATATTTCTTTTTGCAAATTTGCCCTCTTCTGTTGCTGATTGTTCCTTTGATGTCATTTCTATATTTATTGTTGTATATGAGTGAAATATGAATATTAGCAGTGCGTTAGGTTAGGCTCATTCTCATCCCTTATTTCAGCAGTACAACGCAAAAAAGAACCCATTTCTAATGCCACTTTACTTTGACAATTACAAATAGGCTCTCTTTTTATAATATTTCAATTACCTTCGCGCATTAAAATAATCCACCATTATAATCAGCTACATTACCATTGAAGTTAATGATCTCACTATTATGGTTTTTACCATCAAAAATAATATCCGTAATTAGCTTGCCTGCCTCCGGAACCGTCTTCATGAAATCATCGGCCATGTTGTCATTTAAATCAGTTGTTACCCCACCAGGCATAATTCCAAAAATTTCAACTGGCGTTCCTGCACTTATAAAATTCTGCGCGAAACTTTGCGTCATCGCGTTTAGTGCGGCTTTACTCGTTTTATAGGCAAATGGGTTAAAGAAATCGGACATGCCAATTGGTATCGTGATATTTAAAATACGTCCGCTATTCGCTTCCAGTGTCGGCAAGAGTTGTTGTGTCAGGTCAAACGTACCGAAAACATTCGTCTCTACGACTTCTCTTAGCTCATCTACTGTGAATTCGGAACCCGGTTTTCTCATATCTCCTGGAATTCCGGCATTGTTAATCAGCATTGTAAGGTCAGCATGTTGCGATTTAATCGTATTTACCGCCGCCGAAATCGTTTCGTGACTTTGCAAATCAATATTTACGTAAGTCGCGTCAACTCCTTCTTCTTTTAGTTCCTCAGTCGCCGCGAGACCTCGCCCCTCATCACGCGCTCCTAGCAAAACAGTCCAGCCGTTTTCGCCCATCTGGCGCGCTATTTCCTTGCCAATTCCTTTGTTTGCTCCTGTGATAAAAACCTTTTTTGTCATCGTTTGTCTCCTCCTATTCTTCATGTCGCTTTCACTATAAACCTAATTTGAGAGGTTATCAAATGTTAACTTACAGGAAATAGAAAAAGCTCCCGACCAGACGAATAATCCAGTCGAAAGCTTTCTTCTAAAAGTATGGTTGGCGAACAATCACATCATGCCACCCATACCACCCATTCCCATATCAGGAACGCCACCGCCACCAGCATTTTCTTCTGGACGGTCTGCAACGACTGCTTCTGTTGTAAGAAGAAGTGCTGCAACGGATGATGCATTTTGTAATGCAGAACGGGTTACTTTTGTTGGATCGACAATTCCTGCTTCAATCATGTTGACCCATTCGCCGTTTGCTGCGTTAAATCCTACGCCGATTTTCTCATTTTTCAAGCGTTCTACGATAACAGAGCCTTCTAAGCCTGCGTTATGCGCGATTTGGCGAACTGGTTCTTCTAGTGAACGAAGAACGATTTTCACGCCTGTTGCTTCGTCGCCTGTTGCTTCGATTGCTGCGACTTTGTTGTATACGTTGACAAGAGCTGTACCACCACCGGATACGATACCTTCTTCAACAGCTGCACGTGTTGAGTTCAGTGCGTCTTCAATGCGTAGTTTACGTTCTTGTAACTCTGTCTCTGTCGCTGCCCCAACTTTAACGACCGCAACACCCCCTGCTAATTTTGCAAGGCGTTCTTGTAATTTTTCTTTGTCGAACTCGGATGTTGTTTCTTCCATTTGTGCGCGTAATTGGTTCACACGAGTCGAGATTTGGGCACTATTTCCTACACCTTCTACGATTGTTGTTGCTTCTTTTGTGACCATTACTTTAGCCGCATTACCAAGTTGCTCCATTGTTGTTGTTTTCAACTCTAAATTTAGTTCTTCGGTGATAACTCGTCCGCCAGTTAGGATACTAATATCTTCTAGCATTGCTTTACGACGATCACCGAACCCTGGCGCCTTCACTGCGACAACGTTGAACGTACCGCGTAATTTATTTAACACGAGCGTTTGTTGCGCTTCGCCTTCTACGTCTTCTGCGATAATGAGAAGTGGGCGATTTTGTTGAACCACTTGCTCTAAAATTGGCAGGATTTCTTGCGTGTTATTGATTTTTTTGTCAGTGATTAGGATATACGGATTTTCTAAAACAGCCTCCATTTTATCCGGATCAGTAACCATGTATGGGCTTGAGTAGCCACGGTCAAATTGCATACCTTCTACGACATCCAATTCTGTTGCAAAGCCTTTGGATTCTTCAATCGTGATAACGCCGTCATTGCCAACACGTTCCATTGCTTCTGCGATCAGTTGACCAACTTCTTCATCACCTGATGAGATTGCAGCAACTTGAGCGATTGACTCCTTACCTTCGATTGGTTTTGAGATTGCTTTTAGTTCTGTAATAGCTGTTGCAACGGCTTTCTCGATTCCGCGACGAATACCGACTGGGTTAGCACCAGCCGTAACATTTTTTAAACCTTCTTGAATCATCGCTTGCGCTAAAACTGTCGCCGTTGTTGTTCCATCACCAGCAACATCATTTGTCTTACTAGCGACCTCAGATACTAATTTTGCACCCATATTTTCAAAAGCATCTTCTAATTCAATTTTTTTTGCGATTGTTACACCATCATTTGTGATAAGTGGCGAACCAAATTTCTTTTCCAATACAACATTTCGTCCTTTTGGTCCTAAAGTTACTTTTACAGCATTTGCTAATTGATCAACACCACGAAGCATTGCGCGGCGTGCGTCTTCACTAAATTTAATATCTTTTGCCATAATTATTCCTCCTATTGTTGAGGCACTATGAAGTGCCTTTACTGAATTAGAGCCTCAATATACATGAGAGCTTAGCGAGCATGTAATCCATCAGTGGCACTATGAAGTGCCCTTGCTGAATTAGAGCCTCAATATGCATGAGAGCTTAGCGAACATGTAATCCATCAGTGGCACTATGATGCGCCTTTCACTGAACTAGACCTCAATATACATGGAGCGTAATCCACTCCCAGCCCAACTTCAAAAGCCAGACTTTCGAAATTTTCGATGCTCCGTAAAACAAAGTTCAGTTTTTCACTACACCCTCACAAAATTTTCTCAAGACTAGCAAACTCTTTCTGCTTCTATTTAACTACTGCCAATATATCCGATTCTCTCACAATCAAGTAGTCTTTCCCGTCATACGTGACTTCTGTGCCTGAGTATTTGGAGAAGATAATGTGATCTTGTTCTGTAACTTCTAGTGCTACTGTATCGCCGTTATCAAGTACTCGGCCGCTTCCGACTGCTACGACTTTACCTTCTTGCGGCTTCTCTTGCGCTGAATCTGGTAGTACAATACCACTTGCCGTTTTCTCTTCTGCTTCCAAAACTTCGATAATAACGCGATCTCCTAATGGTTTTAACAATTAAAACAACCTCCTCAAGTCTATGTTTATGATTTTTAGCACTCTTATCATTAGAGTGCTAATCCACTTCTTATATTATAAAAGATATGTGGAAATTGCAAGTATTTACACCTAAAAAAATGGGACTGATTTTCAGTTATTGTATCATCCTTATGTAACTTTTAGACTTAAATGGCGTAAATTTTATAAGTTAAAAAAAGCATGTTCTAAAAAGAATCATCAGAACGCGTTTGGCGGGATTAGGATAGCATCAGACATTTTTTTAAGCAGCAAACAAAAAACATCGTGGAGAAGGGAATTCACATTTTCATGCTTAGAAGAAAAGGTTGCACTAAAACTATCACTATTTCCTCTTGCAAGCTCGGTTTCAACAGCTACATTAGCTACCGAGATTACACCCTAACCTTCCGAAAGCAAATAAATGAAGTGGTTATCGCGACTACCAACGTTCAAGCAGAGGAAGACACAATCGTCCCCTGCTTTAGAGCTAGAAACGAATAATACAGGTGATATTTTTGATGATGCTTTGTAAGAAATGTACACCACTTGAAACCAAAAGTGACACCCACTTGTTGCTTGTTGCCTCAATAATTAGTACAATAGGAAAATGAGATAAATCGTGTGCACTTGAAAGGTCGTGTTATTTTGAATAAACGTTATTGGTATGTACTACTTACATATTTTGCAGCTTACTTTTCTTCATTAATTGGAGCTCCGATTGTAATGGGGATTTTGCGGGCGGCAACGGACTTGTCGGATAAGCAAGTTATTACGTATGCCTCGGTTTATTGGAGTGTGTTCAGTAATTTGGTGGCGCTCATTATTATTTGGATGATACTTCGTAAAACGCCTCGAACGACAAAGATTGAGCAAGGCGAACCGACATCTATTGGAAAAAGTGTGGCTTATGCTGTGCTTGGTTTTATTGCGTTACTTTTCGGTCAATCGATTTCGGTTTTTATTATGGGATTACTCGGAATTACTGGGGTTTCACCAAATACAGAAATGCTCGGTGAATTGGCTCGGGCAGTACCATTGATGATTGTTTTCACATCGATTTTGGCGCCTATTTTAGAAGAAATTGTTTTTCGGAAAATTATTTATGGAGGCTTGGCGTCGCGGATGAATATTCACGTGGCAGCTGTCATTAGTTCTGTTTTCTTTGGGTTAATGCATATGGACTTAACTTTCCTACTCGTCTACGTTGTGATTGGGCTTATGCTATGTTATATTTACACAAAAACGAAACGGATTGCTGTGCCAATTGCAGCGCATATGTTGATGAACGTGCTCGCGATGGTCGGTCAGTTTATGCTAGGAGGCGGATCATGAAAAACCCTTTAGCTATGCAAGGTCTCATTTATTTAGTGCTTGCCGTTGTGTTTGTTTATTTTGCAATTAGCCAAGTTAACATGAATGGCTGGACAGTTATGACGTATTTAATGATTGCAATGGCTACTGTAAATACCGTAACTGGAATTAGATTTGTGACGGTTGGCTTAATGAAGAAAAAAGAGTAGGTCGGGAACCTGCTCTTTAAAGTGGTACCCATGTCAAGGACACTTGTAAAAAGAAAGAATTAAGCACTCGCTAAAAGATGGTTTCTGTATTGT